>JBJKRA010000023.1:0-16447 GCA_046704905.1 Candidatus Woesearchaeota archaeon | reverse complement strand
CTGCAGGGCAGGTCTGTCAGCTATTTCGCAAAGCTCGACCCTGAGGCCGTCAACCTGCTACTCGCCTGTGCCGACGGCAATCCGCGCCGCCTTTTGGAGTACGCCGACTATCTCTTCGACTTCCACTTCAACAAGTTCGGCTCCGTAAACCCCATGAAGGTCGTCGACTACAAGGTCACCTACTGGGGCGCGAAGGAGATCCTCGATCTCAAGGGCATCAACACCGCGGTCTATATCCCGGAGGCGGAGAAGAGCAAGATCAGGAAGTCCATGTCCTTCGAGGAGCGTTACGACAAGACACAGCAGAACGTGCTCAAGTATCTCATGACTGGCGCCAAGACCCAGGATGAGATCCAGAAGTGGTTCAACTACACCAAGACCAAGACCAAAAACGTCATCAAGGAGCTGCGCGACGACGGCAGCATCGTGCCTGCAGGAAAGAAGGACAAGAAGCGCCTCTGGCAGATCGCCGCGCACGTCAAGCGGATGACTGTGCACGTTTAGTTACTTCATAGTGGTCACAAGAGAAACATTTATATAGTTCTTCAGAAGCGCCGTTGCGTATGGCAGCGAAAAAGCCGACGATATACCTCTTCTACGATTATGACCGCACGCTGGGCAAGGATCGTTCCATAAGCGATTTCGTCTTCTCCATAGCCCTCGCATCGAAGAAAGGCAGGGAGATCATCCGCGGTTTCTATCCGGAAAGCTACCGCGAGCGTCCTCTCGAGACCATGGACGATTTCTGGGACATGATGACCGTCTATCAGCTGGACCATCAGATGGAGAGCTATGTCCTCACTTACATGGAGATGCTCAAGGATCTGCACAGGGAAGGCGTCATCAGCATCAAGGATGAGGATATGCGCGCCCTTGCCAAGAACTCAAAGCAGTTCCAGGGATTGCCTGATTTTATGTATGCAATCCCCGACCTCTATAAAGATGAAGCGGATATTCATCAGGCCATCGTCTCCGGAGGCCCCGAAGAGATGATCCGCGGTACGGTCTTCGGAGAGGCAGAGAAGGAAGGGCTGCTCAAGATCATCGGTCCCCGTTTCAACTTCGGTTCTGGCAGGGGGATCCTCATAGAGACGATGGAGCCTTCCATGAAGGTGCAGGTGATGTCCCGTCTCGCCAAAGGAGGCAATTATACGGGCAACGATAAGGTGCCGAGAGACCTGCAGCTCGTCCAGCAGGGGAACCTTATCTTCTTCACCGATTCCAAATCGGACACCCAGCCGGCGGTCTACGTCAACGCCGAAGGTGGCAGGGCTATCTTCGTGTACGACACCGACTACCCCGAGCGCAAAAGAATTATTGAGGAGCAGATGCCGGGTCGGTACTATGATATACTCCCTGCGGACTATCGCACAGGAAAGAAGGTCTACAAAACGACTGTAGAGACCATCGATGAGTTCATAGAAAGGACCGCTGCCTCGCTGCTCAGTCCTGCAGATGCTCCGTTGAATTGATGTGCAGCACCTTGTGCAGCCCGTCGTCGCTGATGTCGATCGCCGTGACCGCCGTGTTGTCCGGATGGTACTTGTAGTAGTTCTCGTTGAATTCCTCTTCGGGTATCCGCATCAGCGTGATCAGCGCCTGTGCGACGACCCCGCCGTGGGTCACGAGGAGCACGGTCTTCCCCTTCTCGGCCTCGATAAGCTCCGAAAGGTAGGTCTTGACGCGCTCCCTGAAATCGTACACGGACTCCCCGCCTTCCGGACGGAACAAGAGCTTGTCCGGCGATGCCTGCTCGGCCCTTTTCCACACCGCGCCGTAGGGGCTCCCCTCGAACTCCCCGAAGGACCGCTCGCGAAGGCGCGGCTCATACCGGACTTCGGTCTTCGGATGCGCCGTGATGATCGGCTCCGCGGTCTCCCTCGTACGGGCAAGGTCGCTGACGAGGATGAGGACTATCGGGATGGTGGAGAGGCGTTTGGCCACGCGGCGGGCCTGCTCCCTGCCCCTCGCGCTGAGCTTTCCGGGAAGATGGCCTTCGGTAATCTCTGCGGCGTTCGCCTCGGTCTCGCCGTGCCGAACCAGTATCAGGCGCATGCGGATGCGGCGCCAGAGCCGGTATAAATTGTTTTCTGTTTGCAGAGGCGGAATGCTTTGCACATGGAAAAGGTTAAATAGCGAATGTCCATACCAATTTCCGGTGATACGCATGCGCATGACCATCCTTGCCCTTATCGCATCCATCCTGCTCATCGGCATGGGCTCTGCGGCTGCCGACGTCATCCCGCCCAACTCCCACAGCGTCAGCCGGTGCCTGGAGATCACGAACCTGGCCGACTACCCCTCCTATGTGCTCGTCGGCGTCTCGGTCACGCCGGGAGGCGACGAGACGCGCACTCTCTTCGTGGAGGGCTCCTGCATGGACAAGGGCTACAAGTTCAGCCGTTTCACCGTCTACGCCGTCTACAAGGACTATTTCGACGCGCAGGGCCTGGACGCCGTCAATCTCAGCGCAGAGGGTCTGGTCTTCCCTGCGAACGCGACGCCGGACATCACCCCGCTCGTCGTCCCTGACAGCGACCCCCGGACGAACGAGACCCTGCAGTACCGGATAGCCGGCATCAACGACAGCGGCCTTGTCCTTGTCCAGGAGACCCCCGGCTGGCAGCAGACCCACACCGATTTCTTCAGCGCCCTCTGGTGCGCCTTGGTCCATCTCTTCGGTGGCACCTGTTGACCCTTCTTTCCCGGTTCCTCGCCGCGCTCGCGCTCACGCTCGTCGTGGAGGTGCCGCTCCTCTTTCTCTCCCTGCATATCCTGCGGCAGGAGAAGGGGTTCCTGTGGACACTCCTCGTAGGCGTGCTCGCGAACGCCCTGACCCTTCCCCTTCTCTGGTTCGTCCTGCCCTCCCTCATCACGCCCTGGATGGCATTGGTCATCCTCGGTGAAGCTCTCGTCGCTGTTGTCGAGGCGGCAATCTACCGCATCGGTCTGGGGATGACCTCTGCAGAGGCGCTCTTCGTCTCGCTCTTCTGCAACATCTGCTCGATCGCCGCCGGTCTGCTCGTGTTCGGTCTCTGGTAGCGGCCAAAGCTTCTTATAGGTCGCATGCATCCTCCTCCCCATGGCCGCCTTCCTCTTCCCGCTCGTGATCCTCGTCGCGGCGATAGTCCTCATGGTTTGGCTCTTCCTCCGCACTCTCCGTAGCGACGCAGGGAAGCGCTCCTACCCTGTCTGCCCGAAATGCGGCGCGATGGAGGCCGACCCCGCCTCCGACACAGGAAAGCTCCTCTTCTCCCTGTTCGGCTCTGCCGCGGTCAAAGGGATGCTGCGCTGCAGGAGGTGCGGCTACCGCGGCCTCTTCCCGACGCTGGACGCGAAGGACCTGACGGGAGAAAATATTCCCGAAGACGCCCCTAAAGCCGGGAGATAGGGATACGCCCGCATTCTCCGCGGCTGCTGCAGGAGGGCAGAATCTTTTTATATCGGGAAATCTCAGGGAAGGCTATGGGCAGAGCATCATTCCTCCTCCTCCTCTTCCTCCTCGTCACATCGCTCCTCGTCGCAGGCTGCTCCCCCCAGCCGGGAAAAGGAGCCGAAGATGCATGCGTAGAGCTCTGCCGCCAGGCGCTCGGCAATGGCAGGAACCTTTCGCAGGGTCCCTGCCTCGCCGACCCTCTTGCGCAGTACCCCTCTATCGTCTGCGATGTCGCGCACAGCCCGAGAGCTCCCGTCGACGATCTTCCTGCGAACCAGTGCGCATCCTACAGGAGCGGGAAGGCCGGGTCCTTCGTCGAGGTGACGTCCGGCTGCGCCTTTATCAGGACAGGCTGAGGTGCGATACTGCGGCCTGGATGGCCGTTTTTTCCGTTCTTCGCCTCCCGTAGAAGGCAGAAGCATAAGACATATTAATGGGAGCCCAAATAAGAGGATATGTCCCGGGAAGGGGCAGCGATGCTCCGGAAGGCAGGGGTGCGAAGGATGGAGATCTTTTTGGATACGGCGATCCTTGACGAGCTCAAGGCAGGATTCGCCACTGGGGTGGTCGACGGCATCACCACGAACCCGAGCCTCATGAGGAAGGCCGCCGCAGCCATGGGCAAGGGCATGACCGTCGGGCGCTACATAGGCGAGATACTCCGCATCGCCGGCAGGCATCCGGTCAGCCTCGAGGTGGCCGGCGGCACGGCAGAAGAGATGTATGCCCAAGGCAAGGCCCTCTACGCGAGGTTCGCGAAGAAGGCCAATCATGTCGTCATCAAGATCCCCGTCAACCCGACGGTCAAGGAGGATCTCGACCTCGAGGGGCTCAAGGCCGTCAGGAAGCTGGCGAAGGAGAAGATCCCGGTCAACGTCACGCTCGTCTTCACCCCTGAGCAGGCGCTCCTCGCGGCCAAGGCCGGCGCCGCCTACGTCAGTCCCTTCGCAGGCAGGATAGACGATCTGATCAGGAAGCGGGAGGGGAAGGGCTTCGGGAAGTCCGACTATTTCCCTGCAGAAGGCGCAGGCGCGGACGACAACGGCATCGTCTCAGGGATAGACCTCGTGGCGCAGATCGTCGCGGTCTTCCGGAATTACGGCATCAAGGCCAAGGTCCTCGCTGCATCCCTGCGTAACGCCCGCCAGGTCAGGGAGGCCGCATTGGCCGGCGCGGACATCGCGACCGTGCCTTTCGCGGTGCTTCAGGAGATGCTGCGGCATGAGAAGACCAGGGAAGGCATGGCCGCTTTCACGAAGGATCTCGTCCCCGAATACGTCGCCCTCATGGGCAGAAAAGGGAAGAGCAGGTGAGAACATGACACTCAAGGATGTAGGATTCATAGGATTGGGCCGCATGGGCATGCACATGGTCGAGCGCATGCTCGAGAAGAGAGCGCTTCGGGTCGTCGTCTGGAACAGGACGAAGGCCAAGGTCGACGCCGTCGTGGAGAAGGGTGCGGTCGGCGCGGACGACGTCAAAGGGCTCGTTGCAAGCCTTGAGTCCGATCGCAAGGTCGTCTGGCTCATGCTCCCCGCCGGCCAGGTCACGGAAGAGAAGTTCCAGGAGGTGCTCACGCTCCTCAAGGAAGGAGACATCATCATCGACGGCGGCAACAGCAACTTCCACGACAGCATCCGCCGCCATAAGGTTGCGGAAGAGAGGGGCATCGGCATGCTCGACGTCGGCGTCAGCGGCGGCGTCGTCGCGGCCAGGACCGGCTATCCCATGATGATCGGCGGGAGGCGCGAGGTCTACGAGTACGCGAAGCCCATCTTCGACAGCTTCGGCATAGCCGAAGGCTACGACCTCGTCGGCGAGGAGGGCGGAAGCGGCCACTACGTCAAGATGATCCACAACGCCATCGAGTACGGCATGATGCAGGCGATCGGCGAGGGCTTCGACCTCCTCGAAAACGGCAGGTTCAAGTCCCTCGACCTCCACCGCATCTCCCACATCTGGAACCACGGCACGATTGTCAGCTCCTTCCTCATGAGGATGGCAGAGCAGGCCCTCGAAAAGGACGGGAAGCTCGGCTACCTCGCGCCCTATATCGAGGACAACGGCGAGGGACGCTGGTCCGCGATCGAGGCGCTCGAGTACCATGTCCCGTTCGTCGTCAACGGCTATGCGTTGAACGCCCGCTACGTCTCGAGGGACGACAACTCGTTCGCGTTCCGGATGGTCGCGGCGCTGCGCAACGAGTTCGGCGCACATCCGATAAAGGAGAGGAGATAGATGGCCATCACGACACTGCGCGGCACGCCTGAGGGCCTTGCCCTGCAGGGCGCAGGCATCATCGCGGAACGCGTCTCGTCCCTGCTTGCCGAACAGCCCGAGGTGACCTTTGCCGTCCCCGGCGGAAGGAGCGTCTCCGGCATCTTCGCGGCATTGCTCGGCGTCGAGATCTCCTGGAAGCGCGTGCACATCTTCATCGTCGACGAGCGGCTCGTCCCGCTCGATGATCCCGAGAGCAATTATCTCCTGGCGAAGGGATCGTTCCTCGACAGGCTTGTCGAGAGGGGGGACCTCCCAGAAGGCAACGTCCATCCCTTCGTCATGGACAACACGCAGCCCGACCGCGGCACTGCCGCGTACGAGGAGGAGCTCAAAGGGCACCATGGCCGCTACGACATCATCCTCCTCAGCGCAGGCGAGGACGGCCACGTCGGCGGGCTCTACCCCCGTCACCATTCGGTCATGAGCGAGGAGCCCTTCTTCCTCACCATGCACGACTCGCCTAAGCCCCCGCCGGACAGGATGAGCTCTTCGAGGATGCTGCTCTCGCGCGCCGACACCGCGCTCCTCATCTTCCTCGGCGAGGCAAAGCGCGAGGCCCTCAGGCGTTTCTCCGATCCGCATTATACTGTAGAATCATGCCCTGCGACCCTGGTGCGCCGGGTCGAGCACGCCTATGTGCTCACCGACCTGGAGGAGGCCGATGGAAGCGAACGCTAGCATCCCTGCGCACGTCTTCGTGCTCTTCGGCGCGACCGGAGATCTCGCGCGGAGGAAGCTCATGCCCGCCCTCTTCCTGCTCTGGAGGAAGGATGTCCTCCCCAAGGGCTTCCGGCTCCTGTGCGTGGGCAGGCGCGACCTCACGAAGGAGGGCTACCTCACCTACATCGGCTTCTCGAAGCTTCCTGGGACGGAGAAAGAGCTCGCCCGCTTCTCCCGCCTGCTCCGCTACGAGCGCATAGACTTCGCTGAGCAGGACCAGCCGCATCTGCGTAAGGTTATAGCAGAGCTCGACGCCGGATCAGGCCATGCGGACAACATCGTCTCCTACCTTGCCATGCCCCCCGAGCTCTTCTCGGATGTGCTCGCCATCCTCAAGGCGAACGGCTTCGTCAGGGGCAAGGGTTTCCGCAGGGTCGTCTTCGAAAAGCCCTTCGGTAGCGATGGGAAGAGCGCCAAAGCCCTCAACGATGAGGTGACCGCGGTCTTCTCCGAGAGGCAGATCTACCGCATCGACCACTATCTCGGGAAGGAGCTCGTCCAGAACATCCTGGTCTTCAGGTTCGCCAACTCGGTCTTCGAGCAGATCTGGAACCGGGATTTCGTCGACCACATGCAGATAACGGTCGCGGAGAGGATCGGCATAGGCACGCGTGCCGGCTACTATGAGCAGGCAGGGGCTGTGCGTGACATGCTCCAGAACCATCTCCTCCAGGTGCTTGCCCTCTCCGCGATGGAAGCGCCTAGGAGCCTGGACCCCGAGCGCATCAGGGACGAGAAGCAGAAGGTCTTCTCTTCCCTCCTTCCCGTGCGTAAGGAGGATATCGTCGTCGGCCAGTATGCGGGAGGGTCGGTCGACGGCGAGAAGGTGGCAGGCTACAGGGAGGAGCAGGGCGTGGAGAAAAGGAGCGGCGTGGAGACGTACGTCGCTGCGAAGCTCTCCATAGGCATGCCCCGCTGGGAGGGCGTCCCCTTCTACCTGCGTACGGGAAAGCGCATGGGCGCGCAGTACGCCGAGGTCGACCTCGTGCTAAAGGACGTTGCGGCGAGGCTCTTTTCGACGGACAGGGTCTGCAACGCCTGGCCGAACATCATCACGATCCGCATCCAGCCCGACGAGGGCATCAGCATACGCTTCAACGCCAAGGTCCCCGGCCCCGGCATGCACCTGCAGCCCGTGCGCATGGATTTCTGCCATGCCTGCGAGTTCGGCATCAACTCTAGCGCCGCGTACGAGACATTGCTGCAGGGCGTCATGCTCGGCGACCAGACCCTGTTCGCGCGCTGGGATTCTGTCGACGCGAGCTGGGCGTTCATCGATCGTCTGCGGAAGGTCATGCCCGGAGTCGTCCCCTACAGGGCCGGCACCATGGGCCCGAAGGGGGCCGATCTTCTCCTCTCCAGGGACCATCGCTCCTGGGTGCAGCCCCGCACGAACGGCAGCGGAGGGAGCAGATGAGGGTCATCCTCGGCGCCGACCATGCGGGCGTCGCGAGCAAGGACAGGCTCAAGGCCTGGCTCGGCAGGCAGAAGATACCCTGCATAGACATGGGCTCCTACGACGCGGAGTCGGAGGACGACTATGTGGACTATGCGGAAAAGGTCGCGCGCCACATCGCCCGTCACAGGAACGATCGGGGCATCCTCATCTGCGGCACCGGCACCGGCATGGTGATCGCCGCGAACAAGATCAAGGGCGTGCGCGCGAGCGTCGCCTACGACCAGTACTCGGCGAGGATGGCCAGGCATGACAACGACACGAACATCCTGGCGCTACGCGGCCGGCATTTCCCCTACAGGAGGCTGGAGGCCATCGTTGCGACATGGCTTGCCACGCCCTTCAGCGGCGAGCCGCGCCATAGGCGCAGGGTCAGGAAGATAAGGGACCTCGAAAGATGATCGTACCATCGATCCTTGCGGCCGACGGGAAGGCATTCCGCGAGTCGATCGCGAAGGTCAGGGGCATCGCGCCCTGCTACCAGCTCGACATCGCCGACGGCATCTTCGTGCCGGTCCGCTCGCTGCAGTTCCCCTTCACGCTCCCCAAGGCCGAGTACGAGGCCCATCTCATGGTCGCCGACCCGGACGCATGGGTGGCGCAGCATGCGCAGGAAGTGGATACTATCATCGCGCATGTGGAATCATGCAAAGACCCGATGGAGCTTATGCGTCACGTCCATCGCCTGGGAAAGCGTTTCGGTCTCGCGCTTCGTCCGGAGACCCCCGCGCACGTGCTCCTCCCCTATCTGGAAGAGCTCGATCTCGCCCTCGTCTTCACCGCTTCGGTCATCGGCCGTTACGGGGCGGAGTTCGATCCTGCGTCGCTCTCCAAGATCACGGCCCTGCGCAGCGCCGCTCCGCATCTGCTCATAGAGGTGGACGGAGGCATGGATGAGAAGACCATCAGGCGTGCCCATGCTGCAGGAGCCCGCCGTTTCGTCGTCGGAAGCCTGCTGCAGGGGAGCGGGAGCCCCAAGGAAGCCTATCAGGAACTCGCACAGGAGGTGCAATCATTATGACCGGAAAGCTGGAGAGGATCGCGACGGCGCTCCGCCGGGACGTCCTCGTCATGACCACGGCCGCGAAGAGCGGCCATCCGACGAGCTGCATGTCCGCAGCAGAGCTCATGGCAGCGCTCTTCTTCTCCGAGCTCTCCTATGACCCGAAGGATCCCCATCATCCGGGCAACGACGAGTTCGTCCTCAGCAAGGGCCATGCCGCACCCGTCCTCTATGCTGCGCTCGCCCATGCGGGCGCTGTCACGACTCCGCTCGTGGATCTCCGAAAGTTCGGGAGCCCGCTCGAGGGCCACCCCATGCCCTCCGTCTTCCCCTGGGCGAAGGTGGCGACAGGCTCGCTCGGCCAGGGACCTTCCGTCGGCGTGGGCATGGCGTTCGCCTTCCGGATGAGGAAGCAGAAGAACCGCGTCTACGTCCTCTGCGGGGACAGCGAGGTGGCGGAGGGCAGCGTCTATGAGGCATTGATGCTCGCCGTCCATGAAAAGCTGGACAATCTCTGCCTCATCGTCGACGTCAACCGGCTCGGGCAGACCGGCGAGACCATGCAGGGCCATGATATCTCTTCGTACGCGGACCGCTTCGCAGGTTTCGGCGCGCATGTGCTCATCATCGACGGCCATGATATCCCGACGATAAAGAGGGCCTTTTCCGCTGCCCGGAAGAAGAGAGGCGTCCCTACCGTCATTCTCGCCAGGACCTACAAGGGGAAAGGCGTCTCGTTCCTTGAGGATAAGGAGGGCTGGCATGGCAGGGCGCTCGATGAAGGGCAGCTTTCGAAAGCCCTCGCCGAGCTTCCCGCATCCGGCATCGGCATCGTCGGGGTGAAAGGCCCGCATGCGGTGCAGAAGGGTGCAGCAAGGCATAAGGCCCTGAAGGCAAGTCCCAAGTACAGGAAAGGTGACATGGTCGCGACGCGCCAGGCCTACGGCAACGCGCTCCTCCTCTTCGCGAAGCAGTCGAAAGAGGTCATCGCCCTCGACGGCGAGGTGCAGAACTCCACGTTCTCCATAAGCGTCCAGAAAGGGAGGCCGTCCCAGTTCGTGCAGTGCTACATCGCCGAGCAGGACATGGTAGGGATCGCGCTCGGGCTCGCGGTCATGGGCATGCGTCCCTTCGTCTCCACCTTCGGCGCCTTCCTCTCCCGCGCGGCCGACCAGATACGCATGGCTTCGCTCTCCTCCGCGACGATGATTGTCTGCGGGTCGCACGCCGGCGTCTCGATCGGCGAGGACGGCCCGAGCCAGATGGCCCTGGAGGATCTCTCGCTCTTCCGCGCGCTCCTGGACAGCACCGTGCTCTACCCCTCTGACGCTGTCGCTGCGGAGCGTCTGCTCGAGCGGGCGGCGGCGAACAAGGGCATCACCTATATCCGCACCGGCCGTCCGAAGACCCCTGTCATCTATCCCGCCTCCGGGCGCTTCCCGATCGGCGGCTTCAAGGTCCATCCTGCATCCGGGAAGGACCAGATGGTCATCGTCGGCGCAGGCATCACCCTCTACGAGGCGCTCGCCGCGCAGGCTGCGCTCGCAAAAGAGAAGGTCTTCGCCACGGTCGTCGACTGCTACTCGGTCAAGCCCTTCGACGCGAAGGCCTTCGCGCGTCTCGTGCGTAAGACCGGCGATGCAGTCCTCGTCGCGGAGGACCATTATCCTGAAGGCGGCATCGGCGAGATGATCGCTTCGGCGCTCGCCTCGGAAGGCGTAACGGCATCGTTCGCTTCTCTTGCTGTCAGGAAACCAGCGCATTCCGGGCCGAAAGACAGGCTGCTGGCCGCGCAGGGCATCGACGCCGCTGGCATCGCCCGGGCAGCGGAAAAGCTCATGAGGAAAAAGCATAAATAGGCCGGCCGGAAAGAAGGGATCCCATGCACAGCCTCATCATCACCGACATCGGCGGCGTCCTCATCAGGACGGACGAGGCGATCCTTACCTGCATAGAAGAGGTATTTTCGGAGAAGGGCATCCCCCCCGGGTCGAAGGAGGAGCTGCTCTCTGCCTTCGGCACGAGCATCTACGACTACATCCTCGCCTACCTGCCGGATGAGCATAAGCATCGCGCTGACGAGTGCTACGCAGCCTTCCAGGAGCGCTACCCAGGCACTGTGATGGACGAGCTCCATCCCTTCCCGGGTGCGGATCTCGCGTTGAGGAGATTGAAGGATGTAGGCCATACGCTCGCTGTACTCTCCTGCATGGTCAAAGCGGAAGTGGAGAAGAACCTTTCCCTGCTCTCGTTCAGGGATTTCTCCCTCATCTTCGCCTTAGAGGACTACGAGCATAAGCGCCCGCTCCCGAATGGCCTCCGGATGATCATGGAGCGCCTCGGCTTCACGCCGGCGGAGGCCGTCTACGTCGGCGACACGGTCAACGACATCAGGATGGCGAAGAACGCAGGCGTTTTCTCTGTCGCGGTAAGGACAGGCGTGCAGGATGCGGCCGCGCTCGAGGCCGAGAAGCCTGATCTCCTGCTCGGTTCTTTCGCGGAACTGCCCGATGCTATCTAAGCTAGGCCTGCTCAGGCGCGTCCAGGAACGGCACGTGCTCAGACAGCCCCTTGAGCCCGTCCTCGAGCATGTCAGGCTCTGCCACCTTGTCGTGCACGGCGGGCCAGAGTATCCATTTCTCCTTGGCCTCCGGATTGTAGAAGATGATCTTGAGGTGGGGATAGCCTACGAGCGCCTTCCACTCTTTGACTACGGCAGAGACGTTCGCGAGCGTGTTCGCAAGCACCAAGTGGT
This sequence comes from Candidatus Woesearchaeota archaeon, assembly GCA_046704905.1. Lineage (GTDB taxonomy): Archaea > Nanobdellota > Nanobdellia > Woesearchaeales > JAWAQC01 > JAWAQC01. The sequence goes on along the minus strand of JBJKRA010000023.1, from coordinate 4,797 downwards.
GGTAGCCATCCGGGTCGCCGAGCTCCTTGAGATCGAAAGAGGAAAGCTTCTCCACGAGATGCACCTGCTCGACATGGTCCTTGTACGTGACGATGATCCTGTCCCCCTGCTCCTTGATGTCCGTAATCCTCTTCTGCAGGAGGTCCTTGTGCCTGGCATAGATCACATACCATTCCCGGAAGGCGTCCATCCTCATGTGTCCTTCACCTGTCTCTCCTGCTTTTTATTTCTTTCCCTTTGCGGCCGGGCCTTCTTCTGCGCCCCTTTGAGCTGGCGGAAGCGCATCCTCGCGTACTGCACGGGATTCTTGAACCTGCCGTGAAGCTCCTCGGGCGTCCCGACCTTCAGGTCCGCGTAGTACATGCCGTTGTCGTAGTTGGGCGGGAGCACGATCTCCTTCTGCCGTTTCTGGTAGTCGAGCTGGCTGCGCAGGTACGTCTCCCTGATGGGCTCCTTGTTCTTGGCGTTCCATGCGACGATGGCCTCCTCGATCTCGTCGAACTGCCAGCCTACGCTGCGGAGGAAGTTCTTGAGGATGAAGAGCCCTCGCTTCCTCCCGTCCTCCAGCCCCTCCAGGAGCTGCAGGATCGAGGGCGGGAAGCACTCGACGGGTATCTTCTCGTTCAGCGCCTCGTACCGTCTCTGGGGCTTTGCCTCCACGTGCTCTTCTGCGACCTGGGGCCTGTAGTCGAACGCCTCGACGAGCAGCCTGGAAGCCTCGCCGGCCACCGCCTTCTCTGTGTCCAGGAACCGGTGCGCCTCGAAGAAGGGGCTGATCTCTTTGGGAAGGGCATCGGGATGCGCGCTCTCGCGGTCGAACTTCCTGATGGCGTAGGGGTCGACCGGCACCGAGACGAGCCCTGATTTCTCGTGCAGCGAGAAGACCGAGCGGTAGAGGTGGCGCTGGCTGATGAGCATCGTGTCGATCTGCAGGTTCATCCTGCTCGTGACCTTCTCTCCGTGGCATTTCGGGCAGCCTGTGGCCTTCACGCTCGTGATGTCCATCAGGTAGCCGCAGCGCTCGCAGGTGTGTGCCTCCTCCTTGTCCTCGGAGAAGAAGTTGTGCCCGCACCTGCTGCACAGGTACTCGTAGCGCTCCTTCCTCGCCAATACCACGGTGCCGCAGTCCTCGCAGACCTGCTGCAGGTGGCCGCGCATGCCTTCGCCGAGCGCGAGGATGCCCTTGGAGAGCGCGTAATGGTTGCCCGGATTGTCCAGGTAATGGATGAGGTACTCGGCTATCCTCTTGACGCCGTCAGGGAAAAGGGCGCTGAGGGGCTCGCCCTTGACCTCTTCCGGGAAGCTCTCGAAGGGCACGCCGATGTGGAAGCCCTTGTTCCCGGAGAATTTCGCCGAGATCGCCGATATCCCATGCTCCCTGAGCGCCTCCACCACCTTCTCTGCAATCAGCACGGTCGCCTCCCAGATGGGGAAGTCGATATCGATCACCAGGTCCCAGCCTGTCCTGAGGGCGTCGAGCTCGTGCTTCTTCAGCCCGGTAGAGAGGCTCATGGGATTGGACCAGCGCTCTTCCGAGATGTGGAAGCTGCTGACCCTGCTCTTCGCGTGGAGGAAGACGTCCTGCGGATAGAAGAGCGCGTCCGGGCGCTTGCCCATCCCGTTCTCGAAGCGCACGGCGACCTCTCTGTTGAGCGCGGTCCGGAGGATCTCCTCCTGTATCCATTTTTTCTTGTAATGGCGCAGGATCGTCCCGTACGTGAGCATAAGGGCAGGGACGCGGGAGCGTATTTAAAGGTTTCTTTGGACAAGATCCAGTAGCTCCGTTGTCGTATAGACCTTCACCTCGCCCTGTCTCTTGAGCCGCTTGTCATTCGACCAGAGCGCGCAGCGTAAGGAAAGGGCAAGCGCGAGATACTCGGTATCGTCCGGATTGGGGGATATCCGTCTCGCCTTAGGGAGATATCGAGCGGACGCTTCCTTCCCAACGAATAGGATCCTCGGCCGCAGGAGCGAAATGAACAGTGAGAGATCCTCTTCCGATAGCCTGGATCTGGAAAGGATTTCAGCTTTGTGCTCTGTAACCTCTTCCATTAGAAAGGCAGGAGCATAGAGTTCAAGATTCTCTCGGAACAGGAGTTCGCAGGTCCTGCCCTCTGTGGCGATCAGCGCAGACATCAGCACGTTGGCGTCGACGACCAGTTTCATCTAGTCTTTGCGCTTGTGCAGGGATTCATTTATCTTCCTGCCTAGATCCAGGGCATCCTTCTCCGTGAGCCGGGATTTTGCGGAGATGGCCTTGAGGATTTTCAGCTGCGAGAGCTTCGTCCTTATGGCGGCCCTTGCCACCTCCGACCAGTTGGTCTCCCGCTCTCCGTCCATCTCCTTCTTGAGGTCCTCGGGTATCGATAGCGTCAGGGTAGGCATGGTATCACCGTTGCACTGGATTATGTGTATGCAATGAAAATATATAAAACTTGTGTTCGAGGTCATGGAAACCCTTCGCGCTCCTCAAATGTCCGACCGAAAGGTTTAAATAAAATAATGAATATATATTCATAATAAAGAGTGCCAGGAGGTGAAAGGAATGCCAGGATTCGATGGGACAGGACCGATGGGCCAGGGGCCCATGACCGGCATGGGAATGGGACCCTGCGGCAGGGGGCTTCGCAGAGGCTTTCGGGGAGGGCCGGGATACGGAAGGCTTGCCCCGCTGAGCAAGGACGAGGAGAAGACGATCCTTGCCGCGCAGCTCAAAGAGCTCGACGCCGAGAGGCAGGAGATCGCAAAGAAGCTCCAGGAGCTCGCCTGACCATGCCGCGGCCGAGGATCTGCCGGAGGGTCCGCTTCGCGCCGGGGGTCACCTATTTCAAGCCGAGGGGCATCCCGCTGCGGGACCTCAGCGAGGTGGTCCTGCCCTTGGAAGAGTATGAGGCCGTCCGTCTCAAGGACCTCGAAGGGCTGTCCCAGGAGGGCTGCGCAGAGAGGATGGGCATCTCCCAGCCGACTTTCCACCGCATGGTCTCCTCGGCGCGGAAGAAGATCGCCGACGCGATCGTCCACGGCAAGGCGATACGGATCGAAGGCGGAGACTACAGGATATGAGACGGCGGGCATGCCTGCTCCTTGCGTTCCTGCTTGTCCTGGTGGTCATCCATCCGGCCGTCGCGGAGAACGCGACCTGCGTCTACTTCTTCTACGGCGACGGCTGCCAGCACTGCGCGAAGGTCGAGCCCTACGTCGGGAGCGCTGTCGCGCAATCATCTTTCCCTATAGAGCTGCACAGCTTCGAGGTCTATGCCAACCGTTCGAACATGCTCCTCCTGCAGGGATACTTCGACGCCTATGCCGTCCCCGATGCCGGCAGGGGCATACCCGCTGTCCTCGTCGGGAAAGAGATGCTTGTCGGAGACAGCTCCATCACAGGAGGATTGGATGACCTGATCGCAAGGAACCATGGGGCGGCCTGTCCTACCCTCACGGCAGCGGAAAGCGCTCAGGAAGGTAAGATCAGGCCGCTCTCCCTCCTGACCGTCATCGGAGCGGCGCTGGTGGACTCCATCAACCCCTGCGCGATCGCGGTCCTCCTCATCCTCATGGGCGCGCTCCTCGCTGCCGGCGGCAAGGGCAGGGCGATCAGGGCAGGCCTCGCCTTCACGATATCCATCTACATCTCCTATTTCCTCTTCGGTCTCGGGCTCTTCTCCGCCATCCAGGTGTCAGGAATTTCCTACTGGTTCTACAGGGCCATCGGCATCCTCGCGATCGTGATCGGGCTGGCGAACATCAAGGACTTCTTCTCCTACGGCGCGATGGGCTTCGTCGTAGAGATCCCCAGGCGCTGGCGCCCGCGCCTGAAGAGGATGCTCTCCGGCGTTACTTCTCCTATCGGCGCTTTCCTGATCGGCTTTGTCGTCTGCCTCTTCGAATTGCCCTGCACCGGCGGTCCCTACATAGTGATTCTCGGGCTATTGGCCGACCGGATGACCATGTGGGCCTCGATCCCCCTGCTGCTGCTCTACAATGTCGTCTTCGTCCTGCCGCTGCTCGCGATCAGCCTGCTCATCTATTTCGGCTTCGCCAACGTCGAGCGCGCGACGGCGTGGAAGGAGAAGAACCTGCGGGTACTGCACCTAATCGCAGGCCTCATCATGCTGGTCCTCGGGGTAATGATAGCATTCGGGTTAGTATGAATTACGCTCCTTTCCTGCCGCTCTCCGATTTCCCATCCAAAACCCTTATATACAACGCCCAAACCCCCGATTCCATAACATCGAGGTGAAACAATGGAACTGATCGCGCTGCTCTCCACCGGCAAGGGCACCTGGGGCCATGTCGGACGGCTCATGCAGGAGCAGGAATGGGACAAGATCGTCCTCCTTACGAACGACTTCGGCAAGGAGAACTTCAAGAACGACAAGAACGCCGAGCTCATCGTCATCGACGCGAGGAAGAGCATGCTCGACCTCGTCACCGAAATCGCCGCGGAACTGAAAAGCAAGGTCAAGGGTAAGGACGTCGGCGTCAACCTCATCTCCGGCTCGGGAAAGGAGCACATGGCGCTCCTCGCCGCGCTCGCCAAGAACCGCACAACCTACAGGCTCATGGCGCTCACCACCGAGGGCGTGAAGGAGCTCTAGGGAATCCTTTTCTTTCCTTCTGTTTCTGCACCATCCTGCCGCAAGGCCTTTTCTCCCTCATTTTCTTACTGCTGAGGTTCCAGTTCCTTTCCTAAAAAAGAGACAGAAAGAGAGAATAGGTTCAGATCAATATATCCAGGAGCTCCTGGTCCGCGAGGAACGATTCCCGCTTCAGCTCTTCCAGGATGTAGTACTGCTG
>JBJKRA010000022.1:0-14302 GCA_046704905.1 Candidatus Woesearchaeota archaeon | reverse complement strand
GCCGAAGGAGACGCTGGTCTTGGTCTTCGACGGGGGAAGTCCGTCCCCTTCAGCCCATGCGGAGAGCGAGTTCTGCGTGCTTTGCACGAGGACCACCGGATGTATGCTAACGCTCTTGCCGACGGCGAGATCGAGGGGCATGCGGTACTGGCCGTTGTCCTGCGGGAAGAGCCCGTCCCCCTTCACGAGCTGCAATCCTGCCATGCTGACGGAGAGGTTGACGGAGAGCGGCGTGTTGCCTGTGTTCTTCGCGCTGACGGTGAGTTCCGCAGGCGTGTAGAGGACGTATCTGCTCTGGTTCTCCGTGAGGGTGATGGTCAGGTTCGGGGTGACCGACGAGACATCGAGCGTGATCTCGGGTATCTCGCCGAGCACCCGGTCATATGCACCCTTGTTGTCGGAGAGGTTGAGTCCGGCCGAGACATAGCACAGCGTCGCATCCTTGCGATAGGCGCAGTCGCCGGTATAGAGCGTCGAGAGCTGGTCGCCGTACTTGACGTAGATTGGCTCTGTCGCATAGTTGGAGACGGTGCCCTGCAGGAAGATCGAGAGATTCTCTCCGGCGACGGTGTAGCTCCGGAACGGGAGATAGCCTTCCGAGGTCCCAAAGGCCCCGTGCGCAGCAAGGCATAGGAGGATGAGCCATGCGAGGAGGATGGTTCCTGTTTTCATCTTAACCGACAGCGATGACGATCTGCTGCTGCTGCTGCGGGCTCTGCTGCTGGGGAAGGATCGTGACATAGGTCGAGTTGGTGTAGTGGAGCGCCCAGAGGCTCTTGTCGACATCGTTCCAGTCGTAGTATATGTTCTTGACCCGGACGGCGCACTTGATCACGTCATTGAGCTGGAAGTTGGACGGGTCGAGGGTGCTGCTGTTGCTGTCGGGGATGGCGCTCCAGTTGCCGATGCCTCCCGGATTCTTGTACCAGATGTAGGAGGTAACGCTCGTGTTCTCCGGGAAGTTCTGGATGTCGTTGTACGTGTACTTGCACGTGAGCGTCGAGGTGTAGCTGGGCTGGCTCGGGTCGATGTAGACATTGGTCGCCCACGGCGGGTCGTTGACTTGGGTGATGTTGAGCAGGAACACCGAGGTGTTGGTCTGGCCGTAGTCGTTGTTGAGGTACCAGTCGTTCGAGCCGTTCGCGACCGAGTGGTTGTCGTCCACGGCGGTGAAGACGATCTTCATGATGCCGGTGACGTTCGCATGCGGGTGGATATGCACGTTGCCGGTGACGTTGTTGATGGTGATGGTCAGGTTGTCGGGATGCACGTAGCCGTGCCCTATTATCCGCGTCGTCCAGTTGATGTACCAGTTGATGTCATCATGGTCTATGTCCGAGAAGTTGCTGCCGAGGTCTATGTTGTAGTCGGTGTCCTCCGGCCAGCTGTAGTAGGTGGGCATGTTCGTGTTGTAGTCTGGCTTGTGGTTGAACACCATTATGGGCGAGCTGTTGTACCAGGGGCTGTATCTCACTTGGTCGAAGAGCTGCACCGAGCATTTCCATATGTCGTAATGGCTTGTCTCGTTCGGTTTGACGTCGCCGAGGCTCGTCGTGTTGACCATGAAGAAAATTTTGGAAGGCGATGTGACGTTGATGGTCTCCTCGTCGTCTGCCCAGCGGGCGAAGGTCACGTTCGCGCGCGCGGCGTAGGCGGAGATGTTGTCGTTGTTGTAGTCGATCCTGTCCGAGTTGTTGTACCATGCCGAGCTGTTGCGGTACCATATGTAATGGACGCTGACGATGTCGCCGACGTCATACTCGGTGACGTTCGCCTCGCAGACCAGGGTATCGTTCGTGTAGGGATGCTTGATGCGCGCGAGCGAGCCGTTCTGCACGTAGATGGAGGGAGTGTAGTTGGTCATCGTCGGACGGAAGTTGAGCATGTAGATGTAGCCTATCTGCGCGTCGTAGTCTCCTTCGGAGGCGTCGCCGGTGACCGCTTGGCCGAGCTCGACACGGTATTTCCAGTTCGACCAGTTCCTTACGGCGAAGCCGCCGTTGTCGTGCAGGCTGGTGAAGAGCTCGAACAGCCTGTTGGTGTCGGTGGCCTGGAAGCTCTTGTCCATGGGCCAGCTCACCGCTGCGACCGTCCCGATAAGGAGGAGAAGGAGGCAGAGCGATACGATCACGGCGGCCGGGCGCATGGTTGTCTCTTTCCGAAGCGGATTTATAAATTTTTCCCAGCGGCATGGCGGCGTTCTCGGCTTCTCCCACCGGCGTTCGCGTCGTGATGTAACTTTCGAAGCAATACAAAGGTTTAAATACGACGGCCCGCCAAGAGACAGGAAGGATGTCTGCACTCCGGCGAAAGGACGAGTTCGAGGAGAAGATTCTCAAGCGGGTGGCGATGGCCCTCTGGGGCATCATATTCCTGGTGCTGATAGGCGCACTGATGGTGCTCCCCTATGTCGGCACCTTCCGCGAGGCGATCTTCGAGGCGACGGGCCTCATGACGCAGATATACATCACCCATCCTGAGGTGGGGGGGAGCCTTTTCCTCGTAGCGTTCTTCGGGAAGGTGCTGGTGATCTACATCATCTATATCATCATCTTGCTGTTCAACGAAGGCATGTTCCGCGATGCCATCAAGGAGGCGATTGTGATGCGCAGGATCAAGAAATACAAGAATCATATCATCATTGCCGGCGGAGGCCGGGTGGGAAGCAGTGTCGCCATGGCGCTCAAGCAGCGCAAGCAGCAGTTCGTGATCATCGAGAAGAACCCCGAGGCGGTCCTCGAGTTCTCCGAGCACCATGAGAACGTGATCGAAGGCGATGCGCTCGACGAGATACTCCTGGAGAAGGTCGGCATCAGGCAGGCCCGCGTCTTCGTATCGACGCTCGGGAACGACGGCGACAACATCATGCAGATAATCCTCGCCAAGCGGCTCAACCCCCATATCAAGGTCGTCGCACGCGCCAACTACCCCAACTTCATCGACAACCTCAGGAAGTTCGGGGCCGACGAGGTCATCATGCCGGAGGTCATCGGCGGCGAGAAGATCGCGCACACGGCGCTGATGCTCAAGTGAGCGTCTAGAACCTCTTCCTCTTCCTTATCTCTCTTCTCCCCTGCCCATATCCGGCCCGGCCTCGCCCTCCTCCTCTAGCGTGAAGAGGACATGGGAGCGGTTGACCATGTCCTTCGCCGCCCTCAGCTTCCTGACCAGATCGGTGCCGTCGTGCTCATCGTCGAGCTGCATGCCCGACAGGGCATGGATGATCTGCTCCTGCAGGTCGATGAGCTGGCGGAAGAACCGGACGAGGTCCCCTTCAGCGAGCGACGATATCTTCATGATCCGCTCGAACGGCTCCCCCTTGCACCACTGGTAGACGAGGTTGAAGATCTTCCTGAAATGCGTCTGGTCGAGGTGCTTGGCGAGATACGCGTTCTTCTCGAAGAGCCTTGAGAGCTTTCGCAGGAGGGAGGGGTCGTCCACCTTCGGCCTGTAGAACCTCACGTTGGGTTTGGGCTCGTAGACGAGCGCGGCGAGGCACAGGTTGAGCTCGATGGGCGAGAGCTCCCAGGTGGACGGCGCATAGAGGAACTCCGTGACCAGCAGCTCCTGGGTGTATATCCTAGACAGCATGATCCCCTTGCGGGTGCTCCTGTTGTCCTCGTCGATGTAGCCGAGCTTCTTCAGGCGCCGCTGGTGGCTCTTGAAGCTGCGCTCGAGCTGGCGCTCGTCTCCCTGCTGGAAGGCGTAGAAGCTGTGTCGCAGTATCTCCTTCGTCGCCGATTCGTCGAGGCTCCTGACGACATTGATGACGGTGTTGTAGCTGATCTTGTACTGGCTGAGCATAGGCTCCGGCACCGGGTCGAGGAGCTTTTCGAACAGCTCGCTCTCGCGCATGTTCTGCTCGTTGAGCGGGATGATGACCGTGCCTTCCGTGTCCATGCCCCTGCGTCCGGCGCGCCCCGCCATCTGCAGGAACTCCTTGCCGTTGATCGACCGGAAGTTGCGGCCGTCCCATTTGCGCAGGCGATGGAAGGCCACGGCGCGGGTGGGCATGTTGATGCCGAGGGCGAAGGTCTCGGTCGCGAAGAGCGCCTTGATGAGGCCTTCGGTGAACGCCCGCTCGACGAGCTCCTTCTGCTTGGGGAGGAGCCCGGCGTGATGGTATGCGATGCCCTTGCCGACGAGCTCGCGAAGCATCCTGGTGGAGGGCAGCTGGAGGATCTCGCCATTGAGGAGCTCTCTCGAGAGCCGGATGACCCTGGCCTTCTCCTCCTCGCCGAGCAGGTTCTGGTAGACCTGGCCGGCGAGCCTCGCCAGCTGCTCGGTGTCCTTTCTCGAGAAAGAGAAGTAGAGCAGGGGGAGCAGGTCGTCGTTTCGCAGGCGCGAGAGCAGCCGGCGTTCGAGCGCGGTCTCGTCGCGCTTCGTGCGGCGGTCGCGCACCCTTCCCTCTCTCATATGGCGCGAAGAGCGGTCGACCCTGGCGCGGTAGGCGACGTCAGCGATTGTCTTTCTCGTGAGCTGCTGGAGCCGCTCGTCGTAGAAGAAGTACTTCAGGGGCACGGCGCGCTCGGCATGGACGATCACCTCGACGGGATGGTGCTTGATGCTCTCTATCCAGGAGGCGAACTCCGCGGCGTTCGGTATCGTCGCGCTCAGGCAGAGGAACCGCATGTGTTCTGGCGAGAAGATCAGGGCCTCCTCCCAGACAGTGCCGCGCTCGTAGTCGTTGATGAAGTGGACCTCGTCGAAGATCACATGGCTGATGCGCGTCACCTGGGGATCGTGCGCGAGCAGCATGTTGCGGTAGATTTCCGTCGTCATGATCAGGACGTCGGCGTTGCGGTTTATCGTCACGTCCCCCGTGAGAAGCCCGATCTTTCCCGGATAGCTCTGGGAGAACTCGAAGTACTTCTGGTTGCTGAGCGCCTTGATGGGGCTCGTGTAGATGACCTTCTGTCTCTCCTGGACGGTCTTGTTGATCAGGTAGTCGGCGATGAGCGTCTTGCCTGTCCCTGTCGGCGCGCTCACCACGGCAGAATGATGTTTCTCGAGGGCGCGTATGGCCTGCTCCTGGAAGGGATCGAGCATGTAGGATTTGTACTGCATGCTGCACGTAAGGGTCCGGGCCTATATATGGCTTTGTATTTCAAGGGCGCATTCCCTTCAGAGCACGGGCGGCTTCTCCGTCGACGCCTTCATCGCCTTGCGGGCATACCAGTACACCTCGAGAAGGGCGATATAGAGAGCGCACATGCCGAGATATGCATACCAGCTTCGGACGGAGAGCAGGTATGCGATGAGGACGAAAATCAAAAGAAGAAGAAAGGGAAAAATAAGTTGACTGCGCTGCATCTACTTCTTCTTCTTCGCAGTCTTCTTCTTGGCTGCCTTCTTGGCCGTCTTCTTCTTCACGGTCTTCTTCGCAGCCTTCTTCGCGGTCTTCTTCACAGCTTTTTTCGCCGTTTTCTTCTTAGCAGGCATGTTTCTTACCTCCACGATTTTTGGTAATAATCTCTTTGACGGTTTTTATTTGATTATTCCTTTAAATATTTTTCTGTTTTCTCTCTCCAGTGCTGCCTGCGCGCCGATGCATGCTCGTCGGTTTGTTGATGAGCACGACGAATTCTCCTCGGGGATTGATGCATGAAGCTTCGATCTCCGCTGCTGTTCCGAACAGGAAGGACTCATGGAGCTTGGTGAGTTCATGCGCGAGGCAGACCTCACGTTCAGGCGCGAGAGCGTCGATGGCGTCGAGCGTTTTCCTGATCCGGTAAGGGCTCTCGTAGAGCACGACGGTGCAATCCTCGTCGAGCAGACGCTCGAGGGACGCGCGTCGTCTTGCATCGTGCTTGGGAAGGAATCCCGCGAAGTGGAACGCGTCGGTCGCGAATCCTGATGCGGCAAGCGCAGCGACTGCGGCATTCGCACCAGGGATGGGCACGACTGCAATCCCGTTCTTGCGGCAGGCGCGCACCAGCGCGAACCCGGGATCGGATATGGTGGGTGTCCCTGCGTCGCTCACGAGGGCCGCGTCATGGTCAGCGAGGTAGGAGAGCAATCCCGACAGGCGCCGCCGTTCGTTGTGCTCATGCACAGCGGTCATCCTTGTCGTGATATGGAGATGGTGGAGGAGCTTGCCCGTCTGCCGTGTGTCCTCGCAGATGACCATCCCGACGGAGCGCAAGGTGGCGGCGGCGCGTTCGGTGATGTCGCTGAGGTTGCCTATGGGGGTGCTGACGACGTAGAGTGTCAAATGGCCCATACAGCATCCGCCGCATTTATACTTTTTGGTCCGAGGTGTCGGCCGCGCGTGAATGCATAGGGGAAAAGTTTATATCGTGTTCTTCTATCATGGGGAGCATGCGGATCGGACTCGTCCTCAGCGGCGGCGGAACGCACGGGCTTGCGCATCTTGCTCTCCTCAGGGAGCTCGAGCGCATGCATGCGCAGATATCCTCTATCGCAGGCTGCAGCATCGGCGCGTTGATAGGCGCGGCGTATGCTGCAGGCAGGAAGAGCGATGAGATATTCGCCTTCATCAAGAAGCACGACCTGCTCGACTTCTTCGACTTCGCCCTCTCTAAGATCGGCCTTGTCAGGGGAGAGAAGACAATCGCGATGCTGACGGAGTTCATGGGCGCGAAGACCTTCGGGCAACTCAGCATTCCCCTCTCGGTGAATGCCACCGACCTGGATACGGGAGAAGAGAAGGTGTGGAGGACAGGCAGTCTTGCCACCGCCCTGCGCTGCTCGATCGCCGTGCCGGGGATCTTCCATCCTGTCCGGCACAGGGGCCATCTCTACGTCGACGGCGGCGTGCTCAATCCCCTCCCCTTCTCGCTTCTCGACGGGCGCGTGGATGCCATGGTCCTTATGGACGTCTCCTCTACCGTGCAGCACGATCTCCTCGATCCGAATGTGATGTCCCTCATGGCGCAGTCGATGGGCATCATGCAGCGTGAGCTTGTCCGCCTGCGTCTTGCGGAGGCAGGTGTCCCCTATGTCTATCTCTCACCGGACCTCTCGGGGCATGCGCTCTTCGAGACGAAGAGGCATTATGATGCCATCTACGCGGCAGGGAGAAAGGTGGTCCGCGCCAGGCGGGGGGTCTTGAGAAGGGTCCTCTCCGGCGAGGACATCAGAGAGGCTTAGCCATGTACGGCCCTTCGTTCTCGTAGCCGAGCTTACGGTAGTAGCCCCGGACACCGACGCCGGAGATGACGAGCATCTTGTCCTTGCCCGCCTCGCGCGCGATTCCCTCTGCCCGTTCCATCAGCTGCCTGCCGTATCCCTTGTGCTGGACATGCGTCCCCTCCGGGTCCGGCAGCCCGCTCATCTCATAGGCGTGTCCTTCGTTCCCACCTCCTGACAGTGCTGCGGCCGTGCCGTACACGTGCAGCTCACGGACGATGGCGCTCCTCGGGGTGATCTCTTCGTGCAACCCCTTCGCAGGGAAGCGCAGGCGCAGGAACCCTAAGAGCACGTCTTTCTCCTTATCCTCGATGGAGAGGAAGTGTTCCGTCCCGCCGGAGGCCTCATAGCTCTGGACGACGAGCTCCGGTCTGAGGGAGGAGACGAACTCCTCGCGTTTTCTCCTCTCCCTGATCCTCTTCGTGACGGTGCCGATCTCCCTGCAGCGGATGCAGCGGCAGACCGCGTGGCGTTCCTCGAGCAGGCGGTCGACGTACTGGCGCAGGTTGCTCCTGTCCACTCCTGCGATGCTGTACTTGGGCGGGATGTCGCGTTGGATACGCATGATCCTGCAGTAGGGCTCGACCTTCTCTTCGAAGGCGGCGATCATGGACGCTGCCTCTGGCGTCTCGACCGGGATGTATCTCCCCTGCTCGTACTGGTGCTGGAGAGCGGTACCGGGCATGACCATGAGCGGATAGAGCTTGACCATGTCCGGGCGCAGCCTCGGGTCGGAGAAGTACCTGTACATGTCCCTTTCCTCCTCTGCACGGGAGACGCCGGGTACGCCGAGCATGATGTGGAAATTGAGCTTGAACCCCATGTCGCGCAGTTCCGCGATGGAACCGTAGGTGTCGGCAAGGTCATGGCCGCGGTGCATCGCCGACAGTCCCTCGTCGGAGAGCGTCTGGACGCCGAGCTCCACCCTGGTGCAGCCGTAGGAGAGCATCTCGGCGCCGTGCTCCCTCCTCCCGTAGTCAGGCTTGGTCTCGATGGTCAGGCCCACGCACTTGACGGCGCTCTCCCTGTCGTTCTCCTCCTGAGCCTCTGCGAGCGTCGGCGTCCGTTCCGTCTTGAGCGCGAGCAGCCTATCGTGGAGCGCCTTCTCGCGCCCCCAGTCCCCGCGCTGTGCAGGCAGGGAGAAGAAGCTCTTGAAGGCGTCGAGCCGGAAGCTCCCTCCCTCGTCATAGAACAGCATGGAGAAGTCGTTCATCGCCTGGTATATCTCGGCGATGAACCGCTCCTTGTACTCCGCATCGAGGAACAGGAACGTTCCGCCCATCAGGATCAGCTCGATTTTCTGCGCGAAGATGCCGAGCAGCACGTACTGCTCGAGGCGGTTGAAGATCTGCAGGTAGGGGTCGAAGCCGTTGCGCAGCGCACGCATCGTCGCAGGCTCGTTGCCCGTATAGCTCTGGGGGACATCGCCGAAGAAGCTGCCCGGCCCCCCGGGGCACATGGTGCAGGTGCCGTGCGGGCAGTGGTGGGGCCTGGACATGATCGCCACGACCTGCACGCCCGAGAGGTTCCTGGTCGGCTTGCTTGCGAGGTAAGGCTTGAGCCTCCCGTAGTCCGCTGTCGGCATGCTCATCAGTATCTCGATGTCGCTAGGGATCCTCCTGAGGCGGTAGCGTTCGGACAGCCTGATTTTGGCGTTGGATAGCTCGCGCTTGGAGAGCCTGCCTTCGAGGAGCAGCGTGCGCAGTTCCGCAAGGAAGCCTTCGAATCCCCGCTCTCCCCCTATGCCCGATGCCATGGGCAGCAGGCGGCAGGGCTCTCTTAAAATCTTTTCCGTTTGTCTGGTCCCCTTCGCACCCGTCTCGTGCAGGCGCCTCCCCGTTCCATGTTATCGCTCCTGGTCTGGAAGTGCTGCAAAAACATGCCGATTAACCACCTTCTCGGTGCAAAAAAGGACCACAAAGTTTATATAGGAACGTCCAGAAAAGAACATCCGGATATTATACTCACAAACAGAGCCGAAAAAAGAGGTGTGCTACACAATGGACAAGACGCGTGAGTTCATTCATTGGTTCGATCAACTGGGCATCGAAGATGTCCCTCTCGTCGGAGGCAAGAATGCGAGCCTCGGCGAGATGTATCGGCTCCTGACCCCAAAAGGCGTCAGGATACCGAACGGTTTCGCTGTCACTGCCTACGCATACCGCTACCTGCTCGAGAAGACGGCCAGCATCGAGAAGATTAGGCAGATCCTTTCCGATCTCGACACGGGCGACATGGAGAATCTTGCCGAGCGCGGCCACAAGGTCCGCTCGCTCATCCGGAATCTCGAGTTCCCGCCGGAGCTGCGCAACGCCATCGTAGAGGCGTATGCCAATCTGGAGAAGCAGTACGGCAATGGCGTGGATGTCGCCGTCCGGTCGTCGGCCACCGCCGAGGACCTTCCGGACGCCTCTTTCGCAGGCCAGCAGGACACCTACCTCAACATCCATGGGCCCGAGGAGGTCATAGACGCCTGCAAGCGCTGTTTCGCCTCCCTCTTCACCAACCGCGCCATCTCCTACCGGGCGGACAAGCACTTCGACCACTTCTCGATCGCGCTCTCCATCGGCGTGCAGAAGATGGTCAGGAGCGACCTTGCAGGGAGCGGGGTGATGTTCTCCATAGACACTGAATCCGGCTTCCGCGACGCTGTCTTCCTCACTGCTGCTTACGGCCTCGGGGAGAATGTCGTGCAGGGCGCGGTCAATCCGGACGAGATGTACATCTTCAAGCCGACCCTCAGGAAGGGCTTCAGGCCGATCGTGATGAAGAAGGTCGGCGAGAAGGCCATCAAGATGGTCTACACTGCGGACAGCAAGCACCCGACGAAGAACGTGCCCGTGGCCGATGAGGACAGGAAGAGGTTCGTCCTCAACGATGACGAGATACTCGAGCTTGCAAGGATGGCCACGATCATCGAGGACCACTACTCGGAGAAGGTCGGTCATCAGAAGCCCATGGACATGGAATGGGCCAAGGACGGCAAGACCGGCGAGCTCTTCATCGTCCAGGCGCGTCCCGAGACGGTGCATTCCAGGAAGGATATGAGCAAGCTGCGGGAGTACGGGCTCAAGCAGAAGGGCGCCGTCCGGATCAAGGGCAAGTCCGTCGGGGAGCTGATCGGCCACGGCGACGTCCATGTGATCAAGGACGTCCACAACATCGGCAGCTTCAGGAAGGGCGAAGTCCTCGTGACCGATATGACCGACCCGGACTGGGAGCCTATCATGAAGATCGCCTCCGCCATCGTGACCAATCGCGGTGGGCGCACCTGCCATGCGGCGATCATCAGCCGCGAGCTCGGCATCCCCTGCGTCGTCGGCACGAACAACGGCACCGAGGTCCTCAAGACCGGCGAGCCCGTGACCGTAGACTGCTCGCAGGGCAGTGACGGCATCGTCTATGCCGGAAAGCTCGACTTCGAGGTCAAGGAGACCGATCTCACGAGCATCCCGCGGCCGAAGACCAAGATCATGATGAACCTGGGGTCCCCGGAGCAGGCCTTCGAGAAGAGCTTCGTCCCCAACGACGGCGTCGGGCTTGCCAGGGAGGAGTTCGTCATCAACTCCTACATCAAGGTCCATCCCCTCGCGCTCCTGCACTTCGACAGGGTCGAGGACAAGGAGACGAGGAAGGCCATCGAGGACCTGACCGCCAACTACCAGAACAAGGCTGACTACTTCGTGGACAAGCTGGCCGAGGGCGTCGGCATGATCGCCGCGGCCTTCTACCCGAAGAAGGTGATTGTACGCCTCTCCGACTTCAAGACCAACGAGTACGCCAATCTCATCGGCGGAAAGTACTTCGAGCCGACGGAGGACAACCCTATGATCGGCTGGCGCGGCGCATCGCGCTATTACAGCGAGAACTACAAGCCGGCCTTCGGCCTCGAGTGCCAGGCGATGCTCAAGATCAGGAACACGATGGGCCTGACCAACCTTGAGGTCATGATACCCTTCCCGCGCACCGTTGAGGAGGCGAAGCGTGTCGTGGCGACCATGGCCGAGTTCGGCCTGCGAAAGGGCGAGAACGGCCTCAAAATCATCGGCATGTGCGAGATCCCCTCGAACGTCATCCTGGCGGACGAGTTCCTCGACGTCTTCGACGGCTTCTCCATCGGCACGAACGACCTCACCCAGCTCCTGCTCGGCGTCGACCGCGATTCCGAGCTCGTCGCGCACGTCTACGACGAACGCAACGAGGCGGTCAAGCGTATGGTCAGATGGGTCATCGAGACGGCCAACAGCAAGGGCAAGTACATCGGCATCTGCGGCCAGGCCCCCTCCGACTACCCTGAGTTCGCCGAGTTCGTCGTCGAGTGCGGCATCCAGACGATGTCCCTCAATCCCGACACGGTGATCAAGACCACGCTCATGGTCGCCGAGAAGGAGAAGGCCCTCGGGCGCTGAAACCTCTCCTAAACCTTTTCTTCTTCCTCTCATATGGTGAGGCAGGGTATGGATCATGCGCGTGACATGGATTGCAGCGGTGCTCTTCTTGACGCTTCTCCTGCTGCCCGCTCTCGCGTCAGCCATCGACCTCTCCCTCCTATCGCCCTCCCTCTCCGTCTATAACGTCACGACCGCAGCCTCACCTACGGGGAACCTCACCTTCGCCTTCGACTACCTGAACGGCTTTTCCGACAGGAACGAGACCTTCCTGCAGGTGGACAACCGCCTCTACAGCGTCAGGAACGACGACCAGGTGAGCATCTTCACCAACCCCGTCTTCACCCAGGACGGGACGGTGGTCATACCGTCCCGGATCGTCAACGGCTTCGTCTACAGCTTCTCGCTCTATCTCACCGAGAGGAAGGACTTCAACCTGAGCATCACGAACGCCAAGGCCGCTTCGCCGTCCATCATGCTCCAGTACCATGGCAACGCGTCGAGCGCTCCGGGCTGGTTCTGCCTCGACGACGGGGACCCCCACCAGCTGATGCTGCCCGACACCCTCTACTACGACCTCTCGGTGCGGGCGCATACGAACGGCCTCTACTACACCTCCTATGACGTCTACCAGAAGGACAGGCTGGTCGCGACCTGCGGGATAAGGCCGGGGGCGCTCTCCTCGATCGACCTCATCCGCCTGCAGAACGACAACAAGGAGAAGATCATCACGAAGAGCGCGCTTACGGCAGGCACCTATGCCTACCCCCTCGGCCCGGGCTACCACCAGGTGATCCTCTACGCCTACAACAGGGACGGCGTGCTCTACAACGTCACGAAGGCGTTCTTCGTCATCATCGACGGCTGCGGCGATCTCCGTTGCGACCGCGGCGAGGTCTGTCCCTTCGACTGCAGCGGCCGGCAGAACGCCACGGAATACGCCGCAGCCCTCTCCAATGCGACGGTCCCTGCCGTCCTGCAGACCCTCGCGAACCAGAACCCCTTCGTGGTCTCCACCGAGAGCAAGGACCGTATCGTCCAGCAGGGTCCGACGCCCTACATCGTCTTCGACCTCTCCAAGGGCCAGTATACGGCCCAGTTCGTCGTGAGCGCCCTGCAGGATGCGCCGTTCTACGCGGAGGATTACTACTACTACCGCACCCATACCAACCTGACCGGGCTCTTCAGCTTCACGCTCGGAGACCAGATACTCGGCGGATCGGTCGTGCAGCTGCAGAAGAACAGGAACTACGTGCTCACCGCCCGTCTCACCAACCTCTCGAAGCTCTCCATCGGCGAGAACAGCGGCATCTTCGACTTCGGGGGCCAGACCACCATCTATTATCAGGTGCTGATGCCCAGGTCCATCTATTCGCAGATACATCTGCCTCAGCGTCCCCCGACGCCTACGTTCCTCGACGACGTCGTGGGAGTCGTGCGTGAGCACAAGCTTGCGTTCGCCCTGGCCGTCGCGGTGATCCTCCTGCTCATCTTCCTGGTCCGGCAGCAGAGGAAGCGTATACGCCGGGTCAAGGAGACCATCCAGCGCAAGTACGGCATAGAGCTCGACTAAGAGGGGAGGGAGGAGAGGATCTGCCCGACGATCTCCTCGATGCCCTTGCCGTCCGTCTCTATGACGAGGTCGAACCGGCTGCGGTCGGAGAGGTCCACGCCGTAGTGCTTGCGGTAGCGCAGGTATTCCAGATGCTTCCTCTCCCGCAGGTCCGCGAGCACCTTGCTGAAATCCTGCCCGGCGACGTCCTCGCGCCGGTTGCCGTGGACCCTTTGCGCAGCCACCTCGTCGCTAACCGAGAGGAAGACCTTGAAGCTCTCAGGCACGAAATGGAACCCCAGGCGGGAGTCGATCACCACCCGGTCATCGTCGCCGAGCTTGCGCTGGTGGTCGTCGAGATAGCGGTCGATGGAGGGGTCGGTCTTCGCCTGCTCGCCCAGGGCGAGGAGCGTGATGCCCCGCCTTTTGGCGAGCTCGCGCATGAGGATGCCTATGCTCACGTACCGATAGCCGAGTCTTTCTGCGACCCTCTCCGCGACGCTCGACTTGCCTGCGCCTGGGTCCCCTGATATGGTTATGATCATCGTCTCTTCACCAGATGCTGTTCTGTCTCTGTCGTCTCCTCCGCATGACCAGGTAGCCTGAGATGAGAGCGCCGAGCGCGATGAGGTAGGCGAATCCGGACAGGTAGCGGTTCGCGAACGGGAAGGTGAGGAAGCCCGTCGCGGGCGCTATGCCGGAGAGCGTCGTTTCGCTGCCTGCGCCCCCGACCGACACGTCGTAAGGGCCTGTGCCGACAGGGAGGGTGCGGCTGAAGACCCCTCCAGGAGGTATGGTGGGCGAGAAGGAGAAGCTCGTCACATTCCCTCCTTGGGTGACGTTGACCGTAAGGGTCCTGTTCGCGAAGGCGGCAGTGCCGGTATTCCTGACGGTCAATGTGCTCCCCTGCAGGGTGATGTTGAGCGCGGCCACGCCATGGATGGAGAAGGCAGCCGTCGCGCCGACGCCGTTCCTGCCGAGGAGAAGGAGGGTGTAGCTGCCCGGTGCGAGGCTGTCTGAGAGGGAAAGATGCTTCCCGACGGAGAGGTCCTTGGAGACCACCGTCTGCTGCTTGGTGTCGGTGATCATGACGGAGAGCGCCTGCGGCGCTGCCATGGTCCGGTTGTCCTGGTCCGTCGCATCGACCGAGAACGTCATGGGCTGGCCTGCCGGGAAGGAGGATGCCTCCGCGACGGCCGCGAGATGGGAG
>JBJKRA010000021.1:0-11219 GCA_046704905.1 Candidatus Woesearchaeota archaeon | reverse complement strand
CGCAGAGAGCGACACCCTTATGTCAGGGATGCAGCCGTTGTCCGACCCGTCCCAGAGGTAGCCGCTCGCGCACTCATAGCACGTCCCGGAGGAGCAGTAATCGTCATTGGACGCATAGCACGAGGGTCCTCCATGGCTGTAGATATAATACCAATCTGGATCACCCCAATCCCAGTCGTGACATCCTGTGAGATTCGTACCCGTTTGGCCGACAGGGCAGGGGGGCTCGCAGGCGGAACCGTCCCACACCTTTCCGGATGGACAGGTGGAAAACGAAGAGCTGCCGGTCCCGGTCAGCCCGTAATTGTCCTTCGTCCAGGCGTTGAACTCACCTGTCTTTCCTGCAGGGAGGGTAAAAGTTTTGGGGCAATCGGAGGGGCAGGAATATTGGGAGTAGGTGGGGTTATTGGTATAATGCCCGCTGATGTTCGTCGCGCTGATCGGCGAATTGCCGTCGCCCGTGCTCGCGGTCGCGTCGACCGTATATCTGCCGGGATAGCCTTTCTGCCGCGTGACGGAGAGTTCCACGGAGGGCGCCGTGCGCTGCTGGCAGGTATTGCTGCCGTCGCAGTAATAGCCAGCGCTGCAGTCGTCGTCCGTAAGGCATTCGATGCACTCACTGCCGTCCCAGATCTTATTGGAAGCGCAGCAGTGGCCGAGAGAGCAGTAATCGCCACCGGTACAGGCGGTCCCGCATAATCCGCAGTGATTGTCGTCGCTGTTGAGATCTGCGCAGAGGTAGCCTATATTGGCCTTGCCGCATCTGGTGAAACCTGCGTCGCAGACATAGCACTCCTTGGCTCCGCATTCGATGCCGGGCTCGTCAAGGATGCCGACATGATCAGGTGTTGGCGAGGCGCAGAAACCGCCCCAATCGCTGCAGCTCGTGATGTCTCCTCCTACGTTAGGGAACTGTTTGCAATCGCCGGCATCGCAATACTCGCCGGCACCGCATGCATTCCCGCAGCTGCCGCAGTTGTCAGGGTCGGTGTTGAGATTGACGCAGTTCACTTCCCCGGAACAGTCTTTTGAGGTAGATGTCCCTGCGCAGCCTGGATAGCACACCCCGTTGATGAAGGAGTACTTCGACGAGGAGGTGGCGCTGCAGGCCTTGTTCCCTACCCCCACCGGGCAGCTGGCAGGGAGGGTTACGCCCTCGTTACAGGCGCTGCTGCTGGCCAGGAACCTGCAGCTCGTGGCGGTTCCCGGGCACCCATCGGGCCCTACGACATCGGACACAGCGCAGCACACCGGATAGTCGCCCGGGAGCATCGCGTGCGTCGGAGGCGCAAGGGCGAGGAGCGCAAGGAAAACAGGGAGAGAGAAGAAAAGAAGGGCAGACGCATAATGGAATGTTTGTCCCATACGCAAACCTTTTTTGGAGAGCTTTTATTTAAATGTTTCTTGGATGCAGCGTCCCCCGCCCAGATCAGCAGAGCCGCCAGGAGCCGAGCGGGAGGATGGATGCGTTGCACTCCGTCCTGTTGCCGGTCAGTGCCCCCTCTTTATGATGCATAACGCTCGTGCAGTAGAGCCGCATATAGGAAGTGCGTAGCTGCGAGCATTGGGCAAGGGTCGTGATGTTGAGGGAAGGGTCGAGCGCATCCATGCAGAGGTCATAGGCGTAGCCGTACAACGAACCGCAGGCGGCAGAGTCCCCGCTGTTCCACGCGTCCTCGAACGTCCGGTAGTCGGCGTTGGAAAGGGAGCTTCGCATCTGCACGGTGGCGATGCAGGCCATGCGGTCCTGCGTCGCGTTGAGTCCGGCGCAGACGCTGATGTTGCGCAGGCCGACGGCAAGGTCGAAACGCTGCGGCTCGGAGAGCGGCGGGGACGGCCGCGGCCGGAGCAGGAGGAAGGTACCGGTAAGGAGTATGACCACGGCAAGGGCGAACAGGACGGAGACGAGCTTGCGTTTCCTCTTGCGCAGGTGCGCGAAATGGCGCAGCACGACATCCTCATGATGCCCGATGGCAAGGAGCTCTTCCTTGATCTCCTTCTCGGTCTTCCCGCTCTTGAGCGCGAACTCGATATAGCGGATCAGGTCCGAGAATATTTTCTCATCCGAGGCCATAGCATCTCGCACAGCAATAGGTATTCTGTTCCTTTTTCCATGAGGAGTATATATAAATTTTTCTTTTTATGTCGAAATAAGGGGCAAGTATTCCGCAAGAGAGGGAGAGGAGAATACAGTTCACAGCGAGTAGTAGTCCTCGAGCACCACACGGTCGAGCTCGTCGAGGTGCTTGAGCAGGTACAATTTTCCCTGCGAGAGGTCGACGATCTCCCTAGCCAGTCTCTCGGCAGCGGGCGTGAGCGCTATCCCGATCAGCGAGATGGAGATCCGCTGGTCGAGCGCCGCCTGCACTGCCTTGAGCGTCTCCTGGCGGGGGAAGCTCCCCACGGTAGGCATCAGGTCGGACAGGATCAGCAGATGCTTCCTCGCGCCCCTGGAGGAGAAGAGCTCGATCGCCTTGTGCAGCGCCGCCGTGATGTTCGTCTGGTTCGCCGCGCGCACGCGCGTGATCGTGGAGAGCAGCGCCGAGAAATGGTCCTGCGGGGCGAGCTCTGTACGCACCTGCTCGGCGAACACCACCAGTCCCACCGAGTCCTTGTGGTCGATCGCCTGGTAGGCGAGCGCGATTCCCGCTTTCTTTGCCTGGGCAAGCTTCGTCCCTTTCATGGACCCTGAGGCATCGAAGGCGTAGATGATCTCGATGTTGCCCCGTTCCTCGCGCTCTGCCACCATCAGATCGGAAGAGCCGAGCCTCCTCCTGCCGTGCCTGATCGCCTGCTGCACGGTCCGCGCGACATCGATCTGCTTGAACGGGTCGCCATGGCGGAAGCCGCGCACGTCACGCTCATCGCCCGTGATCGCATGCATCTTCGAGAACTTCTCGCCGAGGTAGAAATTGTTCGAGACGAGGTGGTCGAGTTCCTCGAGCGCGAGCTGCCTTGCCGCCTCCAGGTAGCCCTGCTCGGTGATCTCTCATTGCTCGTCGAGCGCGCCCTTCTCCCTGAGCCGCTCGACCTTCTCCTCGATCCTGTCCCTCACTTCCCGCTCGAACTCAGGGTAGCGCATGTTGCGCTCGAGCGTCTCAGGGTCATAGCCGGTCAGCTCGCGCAGCAGCGTAGGCCCTATGATTTTCTTTGCGAGCTTGGTCTTATTGATGACCGTATCGGCGAGCGACGGCGCGGAGAGGCTCGTCAGCCCCTGGTTGATCGCCTCGTTGAGGAGCGAGGAATCTGCCTGCTCGTCCGTGGCTACGGGCGCGGCGCCTAGTCCCCCCTTGCCCTCGCCCTTCTCCGCAGGCCCGTCGTCAGGGAGCTGCTCTGCAGCGGCCCCGTCAGGGGGCCTCACCCTCTTCGTCCGGCACCTTGTCGGCAAGCTTCTGGAACTGCTCGCGTACGATGTCCTCGGGCTTCTTGACGTACTTCATGCTCGGCGAGAGGCGTATGCGGTGCGCGAGCACCGAGAGGTACACCGCCTCGATGTCGGAGAGCTTCACGGTCCTCCTGCCTTCCACGTAGGCATGCGCGGCCGAGCGTTCGTACAGGCCGATCGTCGCACGCACGGACGGCTTCTTCTCGAGGTCCGGATGGCCGCGCAATGAGCGTACGAGCCGCACCATGAGCGAGAGCAGCTTCGGAGGGGTCATGACGGACAGGTGCTTGTCGGGCCGGGAGAGGAGTATATGCTCCTCGTCCTGCATGCTCTCAGGATAGTCCATATCGATGACGTCGAAACGGTCGAGGAAGACGTCGGAGAGCCGTTCGGTCGAGCTGTCCTCCGGGTTCATCGTCGCGATGAGGACGAAACGCGAGGGCAATGCGAGGCGGAAGCTCCCTACGGTCACCTCATGCTCTTCGAGCACCTGGAGGAGCGCGTTCTGCACCCGCTCCGGCGCGCGGTTAATCTCGTCGAAGAACAGCACGCCATGGTTCGCACGGAAGATCTTGCCAGGCGCGAACGCCTCGAGCGAGAACGGCCCGTGCTCCAGGGCCTTCACAGGATCGATATAGCCGATAAGGTCCTCGATCGTCAGGTCGGCGCTGCCCTGCACGCGCACGAACCGGTCGAGACCCGAGAGCTCGACCTCCTTGGCGGCGATCCCTGCCCTGCACAGCGGGCATTCGGGATGGCCGGGCAGGCAGTTGAACCCGCAGTCCGCGACGGTGAGGGAGGGCAGCAGCGCTGCGACGCTCTTGGCGAGCGTGGTCTTGCCGACGCCAGGAGGCCCGACGATCAGGAGGTGGCGTTCCGAGAGGAGTGCCGTCTCGACCTCCTGCTTCGTGGAGAGATGGCCGACGATGGCAGGGAAATGGTCCTTGCGGACCGAGAAGATATCGGCGAACGTATCATGCAGGCTCATAGGAAACACCGGGACAGAGAAGCAGACGAACGTATATAAGCGTTGCGGAAGAGAATCACGCGTCAGGAGGGAGCCGCTCCAGGACCGATAGATCGGCGAAGGCCTCGGTCGCACACTCCTCGCAGTAGTAATCGCTCGTCCCTTTGATGCGGAACTGCGCCTCCTCGGAGCAGACGATGCATTTCTTTCCCACGTGAAGGGCCGAAGGGGTGACCTTATATAAGCCTTTTGCTTTTCGTCGGGCGTTTGCAAGGAAACGTTTAAGAATTTGCAGGAGCAACCAAGCAGCCATGAGAATCGTCAGCGAGCGCGACAGCAGCGTAAGGGAGATTGCTTTCTCCGGCACGGTAGAGGCGCTCCTTTCAGAGCTCTCCATCAACCCCGAGACCGTCGTCGTCGTGCGGGAGGACGTAATCCTCTCCGCTGAAGAGGAAGTATCGGACGGCGACACCATCACGCTGCTCAGCGTCGTCAGCGGAGGTTAGGGCAATGCCATGCGCCTGCGGCAAGCCCATCGTCCATGACGATCTCTGCAGGGAGCATTTCATCGGACGCTTCGAGGATACCGTCAGGAAGACCATAGAGGAGTACAGGCTCATACGGCCAAAGGACCGTGTGCTCGTCGCGGCATCGGGCGGGAAGGATTCCCAGACCGTGCTCTATCTTCTCAGGAGGTTCGGCTACCGAGTGGAGGCCCTCGCCATAGACGAGGGCATCCATGGCTACAGGGACAGGACCCTCATCGATCTGGAGAGGTTCTGCAAGAAAGAGAGCATCCTGCTCAAGGTGGTCTCGTTCAAGGGGGAGTTAGGCCATGAGCTCGACGCCATCGTCTCGCACATGAAGGTCATCCCGTGCACGCCCTGCGGGATCTTCAGGAGGTACCTGCTCAACAAGCACGCCAAAGGCTATGACAGGATAGCGACAGGCCACAACCTCGACGACGAGGTCCAGGCCATGGCCATGAACCTCTTCAAGAACAGCGGTGCGCTGCTCGCGCGCCAGGGACCGCTCGTAGGGACAGGATCGCATGGCGGCTTCACCCAGCGCATCAAGCCTCTCATACGCTGCACGGAAAAGGAGGTGCGCATCTACGCCTTCCTCAAAGGCTTCGAAGTGGGCTTCGCAGAATGCAAGTATGCTCCCATCTCCTACAGGAACGCTGTCCGCGACTGGCTCAACGCCTACGAGCAGCGGCATCCGGGGACGAAGCGGAGGATGCTCGACAATCTCCTTGCGATGCTTCCGTCGCTGAAAAGAGGTGAAGAGGGAGGGACAGGCGCGCTACGCGCATGCAGCGATTGCGGCGAGCCCTCGAAAGGCGAGCTCTGCGCCGCCTGCACGATGCGAGAGAGGATAGAAAAGGAGTTCAGGGAGCCTATGTCCCCTCGTCCCAGCTGTTGAGGTACCTCTTCTGCTCTTCGGTCAGCGTATCGAAGGACACGCCAAGAGCCGTCAGCTGCAGCCGGGCTATGCTGTCGTCGATCTCCTCGGGCAGCTGGATGACGCCTGCGGAAAGTTTTCCCTTGTTCGCAAGGAGGTACTCGACGGCGAGCGCCTGCCCGCAGAAGCTCGTCGCCATGACCTCGCTCGGATGCCCCTCCGCCGCGGCGAGATTGATGAGCCTTCCCTCGCCCAGGATGAAGATGCGCTTGCCTTCGAAGCTGTACTCGTCCATCGCCGGCCGGATGCCGCGCTTCTTTGCGTGGGCCGCAAGGGTCTTGATGTCGAGCTCCGCGTCGAAATGCCCTGAGTTGGCGAGTATCGCGCCGTCCTTCATCCGCTGCATGTGCGCAAAGGAGATGACGTTCTTGTCGCCGGTCAGCGTCACGAAGATGTCGCCGATCTTCGCCGCATCGTCGATGGGCATCACGCGGTAGCCGTCGTACGTCGCCTGCAGCGCGCGGAAGGCGTCGACCTCGGCGACGATCACGTTCGCGCCGAGGCCTCTGGCACGCATCGAGACGCCCTTGCCGCAGCTGCCGTAGCCCACCACCACGACGGTCTTTCCCGCGATCAGGACGTTCGTCGCGCGGAGTATCCCGTCGATCGTGCTCTGTCCCGTGCCGTAGTAGTTGTCGAGAAGGTGCTTGGTCTTGTTGTCGTTGACCGCGATGATAGGATAGCGGAGAGCCTTGTCGCGCGCCATAGCCTTAAGCCGGATGATGCCGGTCGTGGTCTCTTCTGCGCCCCCAATGAGAGAGGGGATCAACTCAGGATGGTGCTTGTGGATCTCGGAGACCAGGTCCATGCCGTCGTCGATCGTTATCTGGGGTTTCGCTGCGATGACGTTGTTCAGGTAGCGGTAGTAGTCCTCTCGGTTCTCCCCCTTGTACGCCCAGATGTGCACCCCTTCCTTGGCGAGCGCCGCTGCCACGTCGTCCTGCGTCGAGAGCGGGTTGCAGCCGGTGATTGCGACCTTCGCGCCGCCGGCGATAAGCGTGCGCACGAGCACTGCCGTCTCCTTGGTCACGTGCAGCGCCATGCCGACGGTGATATCTTTAAGAGGCTGCTCCTTCGCGAAGCGCTTCCTGACGGCCATGAGCGCACCCATGCGCATCTCCGCCATCTCGATGTTCCTGCTGCCCTGCTCGGCAAGCGACAGGTCCTTGACCTCGTAATGATTGCCTTTGTCCATTATGCGTATCACCCGGATGCCGCACAAGGTCCGGACAGGGATTTATAATGGTTTTGGTTTGGGGCATGCATAGCAAAAAGTAGACATTGGCAAGGACGCAAGAAAACTGACGATGGCAAACGAGGATGCAGAGATTGCCATCCCAGGCAGGGAGGAGCAGAGAGTCTACCCGTTCAGGATACTGGAGAAGAAAGGCTACCGTTTCGGGGAATAGGTTTCTGCTGCCCAGCCCTTATCATGCCCTTGCGCCTCTGCAAGGTAGGGCAGGTCAGAGAGCCCCGCCTTCCCGACGAAAAGGGCTTCGAGCGTACCGCCTCCAGCAAGATATTTCTCCACGGCGAGCTTTCCCGAGAGGTACACATGGTCGCGCGTGAGACCACCCGGCTGCGCGGTGTCGAGGATGCCGCGCTTCGCCCGCGCAGTGATCGTGAAGGCGTCCTCGGGAGAGAAGCCATACCCCCTGACCAGCGAGAAGAGCTCGGGGAACCCCACCCTTCCCTTGGCGACGGCGATGAGCCTTGCCGCATAGATGTGCTCCTGCTCGGACGAGAGCACCCCATGCATCTCCTCCATCTTGTAGGCGAGGCCTTCCTCCACCTCGATGGGATTGAACAGCTCCTTCAACGGGAAGTCGAGGAGCGCCTGGTGCTGCGCGCGGATGATGTGCACGCCGATCTCGTGCACCTTGAGCCGCTCGACCTCCTGCCGCGTGAACCGCGCATCGCTCGCGATGTAGAGGGTCTGCCGGACGGGCGAGACCTTCATCTTGGACAGCATGGGCGAGAGGCGCACCTTCCATCCGTACGACCGGATCAGCGGCGCTATGGCCGCACGCACCTCGCGCGGGGAAAGCTGCGCCCCCCGTTCGCGACGGAAAGGGACGGAAAGGATCCTCTCCGCCGCACGGACGGCCTCCGCGTCGGGCAGGCCGTAGAGCGCCTCGGCGTCGCGGCTCTTGATGGGCTCGCCCCGCTGCAGCGACATGAGCATAGAGATGAGGGCGCTGCTGCGCTTCGCGTACTGGTGGACGAGCCCTTCGTACTCTCCGTGGTAATGCACGAGCTCCAATGCGTAGTTGCGGTAAGTGGAGAGATCGAGCGGGAAGGTGGGATAGGCGAACCGCGGTGCCCTGTGCCGTCCGTCCGAGAGGAAACGCGCCCTCTCCTGGTTGATGTTCTGCGGCGAGAGATAGAAGAGGTCCCTGGAAAAGACCTGGGTGGACAGGTCATGGGAAAGCCGGATGATGTGGGAGAGAGCGCGGCCATGCAGACGGATTGGCATGCCGTATCCTTCGGCGTACTTCTATATATAGGTTTGGCCGTTACGCCCCGTCCTTGAGGATGACGAGCGTCTTGGTCTTGGCGATCCCCTGGATGTTGCGAAGTATCCGCACGATGAAATCGTCGAGCTCGGCGATCGTCTTCATCCGCACCTTGATGACGATGTCGGTCTCGCCGGTCACGATATCCGCCGTGACGATCTCCGGATACTTGAGCAGGCGGACGATCAGCTCGTGCTGCGTGATCTTCTCCTTCTTGAGCTGGTCATAGTCGACCTCGACGAGGATGTAGGCGCTGACCAGGAATCCGAGCTTCGGGTAGTCCACGGCCACCGTGAAGTTCTTTATCACGCCCTGCTCCTGCAGCCGCTTTATGCGATGGTGCACGGTCGTGATGGGTATGCGCAGCTGCTTGCTGATCTTCTTGGAGGTGAGGTCCCCCTCCTCGATGAGGAGCGCAAGAATCTTCTGGTCCTTCTCGTCGAGCTCGAATTTCATGACAGCGAAGAAGCGGATGTGATTTATATAGATTTCCCTTCCACCGGAAAAGCCATGCCCAGAACATTTATATAGCAGCATGGCATGCGCAAAAAAGCATGCAACTGACCGAGGAGCACAGGAAGATTATCGCCGAGCAGGAGAAGAACTGCCCCTTCTGCAGGATCATAAAGGGCGAGATCCCCTCGAAGGTCATCTTCAAGGACGACCTGCTCTACGCGGTGCTCGACATCAACCCGCTGGCCGAAGGCCATGTGCTCCTCATGCCGAAGAAGCACTACCCGATCCTCCCTTTCATCCCGGACAAGGCGGTGGACGAGCTCTTCAACGCGACGGTCAACCTCTCCACCATCCTCAAGCAGGAATTCCTCTCTGCCGGCACGACGGTCTTCATCGCCAACGGCGCCGCGGCCGGCCAGCAGAGCACGCACTTTCTCATCCACCTCGTCCCGAGAAGCCCCGAGGTGCATCGCCCTCTGAACCTTGCCGGCGAGGCGCGCGACGAGGAGGAGACGGAGGAGATGAGGAAGGCGCTGCGCGACCGCCTGGGATCGGCGCTCGCCGAGGAGGCCGCAGCCTTTCCCATGCCCGAGCAGAAGGAGGAGGTCGAGGCAAAGGAGGTCGGCCCGACGCATGAGGAGTTCCTCGCAGAGGTGCTGCGCATCGTCAAGGCAAATCCAGAGCTCGAAAGGCTCATCGAGACCAATCCCGAGGAGATCAAGAAGAGCATCCCCCATCATCCGCAGCTCGGAAAGATCTTCCACCGCGTGACAGTCGAGGAGGTCGTGCAGGCGCTGCGGGGCGAAAGGCCCGTTGACACGCGGGCCGCCGCCATCGAGCTCGACAGGATCGACGAGATCATGGGCGATGAGAAGGCAACACTCGAGACGGTGCTGCGCATCGTGGAAGCCAACCCTGAGCTACGGAAACTCATCGAGGAGGATCCGGAGCTCGTCAAGAGGGCCATCCCCCACCATCCGCAGCTCGCCAGAATCTTCCGTCACGTCCAGGTAGAGGAGGTGGCTAAGGCGATCATGAGGGGGAGGCATGTGCAGGAGAAGGACAGCAAGCCCGACCTCGATAGGATCAGCAGCTTCCTGGGGGATCGCCATGTGTGAGGCATGCGTCGCGCTCAAGACCAAGGAGAGCATAGTGTATGAGGACGCCGTCTGCGCCGTCCTCTATATGGATAAGGATGTCAACAAGGAGGCCGTCAGGGTCTATCCGAAGGTCCATGCGAGCTATCTCTGGGAGCTGCCCCGGCCGGTCGCCGTCCATCTCTTCAAGGTGGCAGGCAAGGTGGCGTCGACGCTTTTCGAGCTCGTGCATGCGCAGGGCACGAACATCGTAGCGAACGACGGTGTCCTGGACGAGCACGTGCATGTCGCCGTCATCCCGAGGAGAGACGATGACGGCCTGAAGCTCATGTGGGAGCCCAAGCAGGCGAGCAGGGAAGAGCTCGACAAGGTCGAGAAGAAGCTCAAAGGACCGGTCGCCTACCTGACCGTGCAGGGCAAGGAGCCGGAGCAGCCGGTGCAGAGGCAGGAAGCGCATGTGACAGCCCCCGCCCAGGATGAGGAGAAGGCACCTCCCGAGGACGAGAGGAGCGAGCGCATCGACTACCTGATAAGGAGCATCAATCGCATACCGTGAATCGCGTACGGAAGACTTTGCTTTCTGGATTTCTCGCGGCTCTTCCGTCGCATAGGGAGGGAGAGCCATACTGCACATCCTCCGCGACGCATGGTGACAGGCGCATGCGCTTCTTTTCCGGCGACGACGCGCATAAATAATAAATATGATGAGGTATTCTGGAGACGCGATAGCAAAGAGAGGCAGAACAAGCGCTTCAGGTGATACGGATGAAAGCTATGAAAGTCGCCATGATATCCGATCATGGCGACCCTTTTGCAAGGATCGGCGGAGAGCAGGCAGGAGGGCAGAACCTGTACGTGAAATATCTCGGGGAGAAGCTCGTCGAGCGCGGCTACGAGGTCGATGTCTACACGAGATGGGCCGACAAGGAGACGAAGAGGGTCTCGAGGAGGAAAGGCCTTCGTGTCATACGCATAAAGGCAGGGCCTGTCGATTTTCTTTCGAAAGACGAGTTCATCGACGTGCTCCCCGAGTTCATAGCGGGAATAGAGAAGGAATTCAGGGCCCGTGGCCCCTACGACATCGTCCACAGCCACTACTGGCTCTCCGGCCTGTGCGCCATGAAGATCAAGGAGGATCTCGGCGTACCGTTCGTGCACACGTTCCACTCCCTCGGCGCGGTCAAGCACGAGGTCATGGGCATCCATGACGACAAGGCCAAGAAGAGGGAGGAGTCGGAGAAGAGCATCGTAGAGAAGGCCGACATGATCATCGCGACCAGTCCTCCGGAAGTCGAGGACATCGCCCGCCATTACGGGAGCGGCGACAGCTGCGT
>JBJKRA010000020.1:0-20911 GCA_046704905.1 Candidatus Woesearchaeota archaeon | reverse complement strand
CCCTGATCTTGAATATCTTCCGCACCTCCTCGTCGGCGTTCCGGAAGGAGGCTTTCATCTGGGTGAGCGGGGCGAGGTGGAGATTGCCGAGGTTCATGGCCTGCATGTATTTCCCGAAGCGGTACGTGAAGATCTCCTTGAAGGACTCTTCCGACTCGGAGAGCGCGATGATGCAGTTTCGCACGTCGCCCGGGGCTACCATGCCGAACTCCTTACGGAGGAGGCCGGAGCTCCTGCCCGAGTCGAGCACCGTGACGATGGCGGTGAGATCCACAGGGTAACGCTTGAGCCCTTCGAGGAGCATGGCCTGGCCTGTGCCCCCGCCGATGCAGACGATTCTCGGGCGGCGGCCGGGAAGAGCTGGCATGATGTCCCTAAGCGATGTCTTGTCCGATGGGCGTCTTGTCATTGGAGAGCCTCTGAGGGGCCGTTTGGGCCATAGACCGTCTCCTGGGCCGGTGCGGACGGAGACGCCATAGTGCCTAAAACCGCATTCTCACGGCGGAGCTGCCTTTAGGGCGGAGATGTTTCGGGGGGAGAGGTCCTTTATAAAGATTATTACAAGGAAAATGAGAGACCGTTTTTGAAGGGGGAATATAACCTCTTTTTTTTCTATTTTCTTCTTTATTGCTTTTTCGATTATGGAGAGAACCGTTTTCTTCTCTTTTCATCCAGCTTTCTCCCTTTGAATCTATTCTTTTCTAAATTTTTATTATAGATAATTATAATAATATTATGAAATTTTTTATAATAATCGTAAAATATTTAAGTTCCGACGACTCACTTTCAGCTGCTATGGAGCAGGGCACCCTCACCAGGGAGGCGGATTCAGGCGGTGAGCGGATGAGGACGCTCATCCTGGACAGTCCCGAAGCCCTGGGCGCGCTCAACAACCCGCTCCGGACCAGGATGCTCGAGCTGCTCTACCACACGCCCAGATACCCTGCAGAGCTCGCCAAAGAGCTCCATATGCACGAGCAGAAGGTCTACTACCACATCAAGCAGCTCCTGAACGCCGGCTTCCTCGTCGAGGAGGAAAGGAAAGAGATCCGCGGCACGGTCGCGAAACGTTACCGGACGAGCGCTCTGGCCTACAGCATCGTGCTCAGCCAGGAGTGGGAAGCGGCAAGGGAGGGCATGCGCGAAGGGCCGAAGGAGGCCAGATGGTTCTTCTCGCCTTTCCTGGACGGCGACAGGCTCTCCGGCGCCATCGTCGTCGGGAGCCCTGACCCGCACGGCAGGTACAAATCCTACGCCCGAGACGGGCATTACGCGGTGGAGCTCTCACTTTTCCTGGGCAATATAGCAGGAATGCCTGAAGATTTCGGCGTCCTGCTCGATGTCGACGTCAAAAAGGAGAAGAGATACGACGCTGACATGATCCTTATAGGGGGGCCGATCACGAACAGCATCACCGAGGAGATCAACGGCAAGCTCCCGGTCACGTTCCTGGAGAACCCCACGGGGATAGAAAGCAGGAGGAGCGGGAAGCGCTACTTCAACGAGACGGTAGGGGTCGTGGAGTGCGTGAAGAGCCCTTTTGCGCCATCACGCCACATCCTGCTTATAGCAGGCGTACGGGCCATAGGGACGAAGAGCGCGATACTTGCCCTCACCAGGGAGAAAAACCTCATACAGAAGGCCTATACGGCCAAGAACAGGGAATTCTCGCTGGTGGTGGAGGGCTTCGACCTGGACGGGGACGGGAAGGTGGACAGCATAGAGATCCTGGAGTAGCAAACTCTCACTTCCATATAAAAACAAGGCAAGAAAAAGGCAAAGAACGGGTTTCAGGAGGGAATATCATGGGTCTACTCTCGGTTTTCGGCAAGGACGAGGAGAAGCAGTACGTCAAGAAATCTCACTTCTACTCCCTCTACAAGTGGACGGCGGACATATTCGCCCATTTCAGGGAAGAGGGAGTCCATATGCGCGAATGGCTGAGCAGCCTGCATGAGCGCACGAACCGCATGGAAGAGGAGCACAGGACCCACAGGAAGGCCACCGACGAGACCCTCTCGCAGGTGCGTACATGGATCACCTATCTGCACAGGAATTCGGAAAAGACCAAGGAGGATTTCGAGAAGACCAAAGAAGTCCTCAGGGAGCTCTACCAGAATCATAGGGCCACAGTCGCACTCTTAGAGGATATGAGGAGAGAGCACGCTGAGCTGCAGCGCCAAGTGACACAGTTTGTGTCACAGAGTGTCACAAAGAGTGTCACAAAGAGTGTCACAGATGACGCAAAGAGTGTCACAGCGACGAGAAAAGAGCAGGGGGGGGAGCAGGAGGGCCCTATATCCTGTGACACCCTAGTGACACAGAATGTGACACATATGACACAAGAAGAGCAGAGAGTGACACAGGACGTGTCACAGAAAGAGGAGAAAAGGAAGGATCCTGCGGCTGCAGGAGCGGTCGCCATGGCCAGCCAGATCCCGGATCTGAACATAAGTGAGAAGAGGATCCTCTATTACCTCCTCAACCAGCCCCAGGCGCAGACCTACCAGACGCTCGCAGACAAGCTCGAGATGAACTACAGCACCGTCAAGAACATCATCTACCGTCTCAGGAAGCGCCGATTCCCCATCCAGGACACCATCAACAGGCATGGAGAGAAGGAGTTCTACCTGCCAGAAAGCGTCAAATTGGTGCTCAGGAGCCGTGTAAAGGACCAATGAGTATAGGGAATGCCCCATTAACCTTCCCAAAAGTGAGAGCTGCGGGAGGGGTAAGGGTCCTGGCATGCGAAAACAGGCACGAGAGGTCATGGGGCCCTGAGGCGGCCGATCTCGGCGTAGAGGGCCTCCAGGGCGCCCTTATCCAGGGTATCCAGGACATATACGCGGTGCCCCCTGGCCTCGGCCTCTGTCCGGCAGACCTGGAAGATCTCGGCATCGAGGTTCTCCCTCACCTTCGCGGCACCATAGCCCCTTTCCGTGAGCCTTTCCTTGAGGGCAGGGAGGTCGGCGTTAGTCACTATGCAGAGCGCTACCCTGGAAGGGGCCAAAAAGTGAGAGAGATGCCCATCCAGCAGGATATAGGGGGTTTTCCTGTCTTCCCGGAGCATCTTCCCCAGGGCCTCTGCGAGTTTTTTCTCATCGACCACGGCGCTGTCGCGGGCCTCGTCGTATGACTCGACCAGACCGTTGTCCCTGGCGAACTTCCCGACATCGATGAGCGGGAGACCATAACGCTTCGCGATATCCTTAGCGAGATGCGTCTTGCCGGTCCCCGGCGTGCCGGTGATGATGATCGCCTTTGCCATCGGTTACAGGGGTGGTGACGAAAGGGCTTTTATGCTTTTGGATATATGGGGCAGCAGAGACAGACCAGCGCGATGAGCATCGGCTCCGGCCAATATCGCCCATCATCATGATCGCCCCCCCGCAGGGGCCATCCCAGACGGCGATCCCCAACAGGAGACACCACAGCCTACGCAGTAATGATGCTCACTGCAGGGAAGCAGGACCAGAACAGAAAAGAGGCCGTACTATTTGACCTCGTAGACGAAGCAGTCCGCGAGAGGGTCTGCGCGGCCCTCGATCTCCCGATCCTTCTGCTTGCATCGTTTGAGAGCGCCGGAAAGGGTCTCGCCGAGGATGAAGGGATGGCGCTCCTTCCCGACGAGGAGCGCGCGATAGCGCAGGGCGTACTTCCCTGTCTCTGCGACGGTCGCAATGCCTATCGTGCTGCCCTTCGCGTCCACGATATCGCGGTACCTCCTGCGGACGGCAAGGAGCCCAGGTTCCCTGACCTCATCGATACGGACCCACCTGCTCCGCAACGCATCGTCGTCCACCGTATAGGTGCCCTCCCATTCGCCGATGAAGAGGAAATGGCGCATGCCTTCCTTGACCAGGTCGGTATCGCCGACGTCGATGCGGTACCTCTTGTGGATGGCGTCGACATAGGACTCCCTGTCGAGCGTAGCGTTGACCGTCGGGAGGAAATAGGTGCCGGTCAGCAGGTTGATGTGGACGATGAGCGCCCCGTCCTTGTAGAAGAGGAGGCGTATGTGGTGTTCGCCGCTGCCTGTTTCCATGGGTCCGGCAGGGCAGGGGCGGTTATTTAAAGATTGCGCTTGGGACACTGGACAGCATGCTGCAGAAAGTTTTTAAACGCTTTTCGTGTACTGTGCGCCATGCTCAAAGATTTTACCCCGCGGCTCTATCAGGAGACAATCTTCTCCGCAGCGTCAAGAAAGAACACGCTCGTGGTCCTGCCTACGGGCATGGGGAAGACCGCGATAGCCCTCCTGATGGCCGCGCACCGCCTCACCCAGTATCCGGATTCGAAGATACTGGTGCTCGCGCCGACCAAGCCGCTCGCCGACCAGCTGCGCGGGTTCCTTTCCGCGCATCTGGAGCTGGAGAAGGGGGCGATCGCCCTCTTCACCGGAGAGGTCAGGCCGGAGAAGCGCAAGGACCTCTATCTTTCGGCGAGGATCATCGTCTCGACTCCGCAGACCATCGAGAACGACCTCCTGTCGAACGCGCTCTCGCTCAAGGGGTACAGCCTCGTGATCTTCGACGAGGCGCACCGGACCGTCGGCGAGTACGCATACGGCTACATCGCAGAGCAGTACCACAAGCAGTCCAGGTTCCCGCGGGTGCTCGCGCTTACCGCCTCGCCTGGCAGCGAGATCGAGAAGGTGCAGGAGCTGCTCGCGAAGCTCCGGATCGAGGAGATCGAGGTGCGCACGGAAGAGGACCCTGACGTCAAGCCCTACATCCAGCAGGTGGACCTGCAATGGAAGGAGGTGCCGCTGCCGGCGAGCTTCTCGGAGATCAAGCGCTACCTCTCCGCCTTCACCAGGGACAAGCTCACCCAGATAAGCGAGCGCGGCTACATCGACAGGGGGCTCGTCTCCCGGTTCACGAAGAAGGACATCCTCGGGCTGCAGGCGAAACTGCGTGCAGAGATGCTGGAGGCCAAGGACTTCGAGGCCATGCGCTGCATCTCGCTCGCCGCAGAGGTCATGAAAGTGGAGCATGCGGTGGAGCTGCTCGAGACCCAGGGGATATCGGCGCTCCATACCTACCTGCAGAAGCTCGAGCGGGAGGGCTATACCTCCAAGACGAAGGCGAGCCAGAACATCGTGAAGGACATCAACTTCCGTTCCGCGCTCATCAAGGCGCGGGCGCTCTACGAGAGCGGCGAGCGCCATCCGAAGCTTTCGGTCCTACGGGAGATGGTCGAAGCGGAGGTGGCGAGAAAGCAGGACGTCAAGCTCATCGTCTTCAACCAGTACCGGGACAACGCGCACGACATCGTCACGGAGATCAACGGCATTCCTGGAGTCTCGGCCCGCCTGTTCGTCGGGCAGGCGAAGAAGAACGGCTCGGGACTGAGCCAGAAGGAGCAGCTCGCGATGCTGGACGACTTCCGGTCCGGAGCGTTCAACGTGCTCGTCAGCTCCTCTGTCGGGGAGGAAGGGCTGGACATCCCGGCGGTGGACCTGGTGATCTTCTTCGAGCCCGTGCCGAGCGCGATCCGACATATCCAGCGCAGGGGCAGGACAGCGCGCCTGGAAGAGGGCAGAGTCGTGATCCTGGTCACGAAGGGCACGCGCGACGAGGCGTACCGGTGGACCTCGTTCCACAAGGAGAAGCGGATGTACAGGAACCTTGCGGAGCTCAAGAGGACCATCACTATGCTCAAGCGCGAGCAGGAGGAGAAGGAGACGAAGCACGTGACGCTCGACCGGTACGCCAGGCCGGAGCATCCGCTGAAGGTCATCGTGGACCACCGGGAGACGAATTCCGGGGTCGTCAAGCAGCTCAAGAACCTTGGCGCCGAGATAGCCCTCGAACGCCTGCAGGTGGGGGACTATGTCCTGTCGAACCGCGTGGGGGTGGAGTTCAAGACCGTGAAGGACTTCATCGACTCATTGCTCGACAACAGGCTGCTTACCCAGGCGAACCTGCTGCGCCAGACCTTCCCGCGGGCGCTCATCATCGTGGAAGGGACCGAAAGCATCTACAGCGTCAGGAACCTCCATCCCCACTCTGTCATGGGGATGCTAGCGACGATCAACGTCAGCTACGGCATCCCGATCATCTATACCAAGGACCCCTTCGAGACGGCGAGGATGCTCCTCTTCATCGCAAAACGGGAGCAGGACGAGACGGGGAAAGACGTCTCGGCCATAGGGATGAGGAAGGCCCAGACGCTGCACGAGCAGCAGGAGCAGCTTGTCGCATCGGTTTTCGGGATAGGGCCGACGCTCGCCCGGCCGCTGCTCGAACGCTTCGGCAGCATCTCCGGCATAGTCAACGCCTCCGTCGATGAGCTGCGCGAGGTGCCGCTGATCGGGGAGAAGAAGGCGAGGAAGATCAAGGAGGTCTTCGAGAGCCGATACGAACCGGAGAGCGGGCCTTGATACAGAAACTATTTATAGCGTCGGCCTTTTAGCTCCTTCCCATGCGCAGGCAATCCAGGGAGGAAATCCAGGACCAGATCATGCAGGAGGCGCTCATGGACGATACGCCCGTGAAGAGACCGCATCCCTTCCTCGTGATCATGCTGACGCTCATCGTGCTGCTCGTGCTGGTGCTCATGGTCGTGCCCTACTACGGAATCAGGCTTGATCCCCGACCGACCAACGTCCCGAATGCCTCAATCCTCTCGCAGTTCAACTTCACGAACCATCCGCCGGCAGGGAACCTGCGGACCATCCGGCTGCTGATCGCCTCCTCGGACCCGCAGATCAAGCAGCTCGCCGACATGATCGTGCGCCAGTCCTGCGACGGCGACAGCGACGTGTGCTACGCGAAGGCCCTGTTCCTGTTCGTGCAGAGGAACATCCAGTATGTGCCGGATCCCATGTTCACCGAGTATATCCAGCACCCCTACGAGACGCTGCGCACCCGTACAGGCGACTGCGACGATTACGCCGTGCTGTTCGCCTCGCTCTCCAGAGCTGTCGGGATTCCTACACGCATCGTGATGACCTCGACGCACATGTTCGACAAGATCTACCTGGACGACGCGCCGCGCTACTACAAGGATTCGGACGGCTGGATCTTCGTGGACCCCACATGCAGCGACTGCGCTTTCGGGCAATTGGCGCCCTCCATCGCCAGCCAGAACATGACGTACCTTTCCCCGTAATTTTTATATGGCGAAAAGACCACCCTCATGCCATGGATAGGAATAGGGTCAGGCTCCTGCCCCGGTACCCATCGGTGGAGTTCATCCGGCTGATCGATGACAAGTACCGTGTGAGCGTGCCGAGCAGGCTGCGCAGCATCATAGCCGAACGGGAGCAGATGTGGCTGGACATGGGGGTCCTCTCGCTCGAGGGAAGGACCATCTACCTTTCCGATATGCCGGTGGGCATCGCATTGCCCAAGAATCTTGCAGCAACACCCGAGGTCAATCTCATCCGATATGGGAAGAAATACCTCCTCTTCGGAGGCATCGAGGCGAATATCTACCTGGACGAGCACCCCCGTGCCGTCACCCTCCTTACCGATATCCCCGATAGCCAGCATCGCATGTCCTTAGGCAACGATCTCGCCCTTCAGGAAGGATGGGAGAAAGGCAGCAGCCTCTGCTATAAAGGCGCTGTCGACAGGATCATCATCACCTATCTCCCCCCTGACGCGAACAGGAAAGTATAAAAAGGGTCGGCTCCTCCTGGATTACGGCGCGGAGGTAGCCAAGCGGCCTAAGGCGACCGCCTGCAGAGCGGTTATTCGAGGGTTCAAATCCCTCCCTCCGCTTTTTTCTTATTCTCCCGACGCGTCCCACATATATCGGAAGAACCTGCGATAACCGTCAGCCAGCGTCCGGTTCTTCATGACGAACTGGACAGGGTTCTCCGGCAGCCTTCCCGGGGAGACGCCTATGAACGTGACGACATAGGGGCCGAAGATGTCTACGGATGTCCTGCTTGAGTATGCCTTTGGCAGGAAGCGGTAGGGCTTTCCGACAAACTTGAGGATCTCTGGCATCTGCTCCTTGACCTCAGCGTCGAACAGGTGCATGAAATGGATATCGAGACGCTTGTATTCCTTTTCGAAATGCGGCAGGAAGTGCGAGAGGCGCGGGTCGAGCCAGAAGCCCTTCGCGCCGATGAAGTACGCGGTCTCCTTCGTGTCGAGGATGAGCTGGAGGTAGTTCTTGAAGCCCTGGATGCCCTTATGCAGGTAGGCCTCCTCTTCCTGCTCCTCGAAGCGGTAGGCCGCCTTGAGATCGGGAAGGATGGCACCAAGCCTTGTCTCCTGCTCCCTGATGAGATTGGCCAGGCGCTCGGGATCGAGGGCCTTGACGTGCTTTTCCCCCCTGACGAAGAGCTCTGCCACGAGCCCCTTCTCCTGGAGCTTCGCCAGGGCGTCGTAGGCGTTACGCCGGTGGACGCCTGCCTTGAGGGCTATCGACTGGACCGGTGCCTCCTTGAGGTTGAGAAGGGCCTCGTAGACCTTGGCTTCGTTCTGGCTCAGGCCCAGTTGCTGGAGGGTCTCTGCGAACATGGGCTTTTCTGCGGGAGCCGGGTTTATATTTCTTTTGGTGGCGATTACCACCACAATAATATAAATAGTTATTTTGTCATTTCTTACAAGTAATAACAATGTTGGTGAATGATATGGGCGAACCGATGAACGACTCTTTCGAAAGCAAGGTGTGGGAAGAGCTGCAGAAGAACGGGTACGAGTCCCCTACATACAACGAAAACACGCTCCTCTGCAGGAGATCCATCTATGGCCGTACCGATGACGGACCGTATCTGATCTATTTTGACACATATATCATGAAGGGGGAAAAGAAGCTGCGCTTCTGCATGCCAGAGACGCCTGTCGATGTCCGGATGGAGGATGCGGCAGCCTATGCGGATAAAGACCTGGTAGATTTCCTCTTCGACCAGGATGTCTTCGCCTATGCTCCATGGCCCACTACTATCGCTGCGGGCGACAGGAGAGCGAGGCCTCCGCAGGACAAGATGCACCTCTACCTATCGGCAGAGGATGCGAAAAGACATGCAGAGGACCCTTCGTACCTTCTGCAAAAGATCGAGGAAGAGCGTGCGAAGACATATCTGAGGCGATAGACGTGGACAGCCGACTGACCGCTTTAGAAAAGGAAGTATATAGGGAGATTGTCGCGAATGGTTTCGATTTCCTTCCCGACCCCAGCTTCAGGATTGTGCTCCACGCGTGGGGCCGCTACGGGACAGGACCGCAGGCGCTCTACCTGGCAGGCCACATCAGAAAAGGGGACAAGACCCTCCGGTTCTGCATGCCGAACACGGACCCAGGCGTCAAGATAGAGGATGCCAGGTGCTATGGCGGCAAGGATCTGGTCGATATGCTTTTCGACAGGAAAGTCAGGGTCTATGCGCCGTGGCACACCACTATCCTCGCGAACGACGGCTACGATTCCCTGCATGTATACCTCTCCCCTGCGGACGCGAAAAGCTATCCGCAGGCCCCCACATCACTCCAGAAGAAGATCGAAGAAGAGCAAGAAACAATAGACAAGAGGTGGAGAATATGAGATCCATGAAAGCATACATCATAACGACGCTCGCCCTGGCCGCTGCGCTCTTCACAAGCGCGAAGGCGCAGGACTTCTACAACGGCTGTCCGGGGCCACGGGGCGTGCAGATCGACAACTACCTGCAGCACAATCAGCAGGGCTATTCGGGCACGGTGATTCCGAAAGCGTTCCTCGGGAACATGTCTTCAGAGCTGCCTGACCTTCTTTTGGCGGCGCCGGTCGGCATGGACAAGGAGGGCGCGCACCTGAAGGGCGTGAACGTCGGCTACATCGCGAACGAGATGGGTAAATATGGGATGAGCGGCATCCTCGCGACAGGCGTGTTCGCGGATGCGAACGGAGACTATACCGTCGTCAGCCCGCAGGGGTATTTCACGATGGAGAAAGGCCCGGCGACCCTTGACCTTGAAGGCGCCCTCAATATGCACCTGCGCGACGGTCAGGTGGATGCGCGGGGCGCGGCCACCCTCGCCATGGGCAACGACCGGTTCCGCGCCGGCGGCTCGGTCATCTACGCAGACGGGCAGAGGCCGACCTACCAGGGACTGGTGCGCTACGTTTTTTTCGCGAACCATCAGGCCTGGATCGAGGCGTACGCCAACAGCAAGGAACAGGTGGGGATGCGGCTCGCGGCGAACTTCTGAAAACCTTTTTTTCTTCGAATATTTTATATAGCGACCGCGCCAAACCCCTGTCATGGACGTCATCAAGGAGATCCGAGCGCACGAATGGGTCGGGCAGGGACTCAACGCCGTGCCGCTCATCTTCGAGGCCGCGACGAGCTCAGTCTATAGTCTCCGGCCGACCTTGAAAGATGGCTATACGCTCTTCTACTGCACGTACAAGAAGACGTACTGCACTGGCTACTATCTCAAAGAGGACATCGAACGGCTGGGAAAAGCCTTTTGGGACAGGTTCCTTGATCCTGCCTACCGCAAGTGGTTCAGGGAAGAGTACCTGCGCCAGTACGAAAAAGCGGCAGGGGTGCATAAGGTCATCGACAGCACGGACCTCTCTTCGCTCTCCGATGAGGAGCTGCTCTCCATCGCCGTGCGCGCGAACCGCTGCATAAGGGAGGGGTTGGGCATAGGCCATATGATCGAGCCCTTCTCGATGCGGGCAGAGCAGGTGCTCAAAGAAGAGCTCTTCCGTCTCATGCCTAGGCAGGCGAACAGGATCATGGGAGCGCTGCTCGCTCCAAGCGAGAAGCCGTTCATCCTCGAGTACGAGTCGCTGGTCGCGAAGGGGAAGATCGAGGAGGCGAGGAAGCGCTTCTCCTGGATCAGGAACAGCTACGCAGGCAGGTTCCCGCTGGAGGAGACCCTGACCGCGGGCGAGACGAACGCTCCCCCGCTGGAAAAGCCTGAGGTGCCGCCTACGCTCCAACCGCTGGTCGAGGCCATAGGGGAACTCTCCACGCTGCAGGACATCAGGAAGAAGAACTCCCTCATCGCGATCGATTATTTCTGCAGGGTCGCGCCTGCGCTTGCCAAGCGCCACGGGATACCTGTTGAGGAGCTCTATTTTTTCATGCCCCATGAGCTGGACGATGATCACCTGAAAAACGGGATCTTCCTCGAAGAGGTCAGGAAGCGCATGACCGGCTTTTCGCTGCTCAATGTGGACGGCAAGATCACCACCACGTTCGAGAGCCCGGAAGACGGGAAGACAGAAGAGCGCCCGGAGATCATCACCGGTATACCGACGTCTGTAGGGACCGCCATAGGCCGGGTCAAGATCTGCATGAACATCTCCCAGGTGGGAAAGATCGAGGACGGTGACGTGCTCGTGACATCGATGACGCGTCCGGAGTATCTCCCTGCGATGAAGAAGGCAGCGGCGATCGTGACGGACGAGGGAGGTGTCACCAGCCATGCGGCGGTGCTCGCAAGAGAGCTCGGCAAGCCCTGCATCATCGCGACACGGAACGCGACGAAGGTCCTGCGGGACAACGACCTGGTGGAGGTCAAGGCAGGGCACGGGACGGTGCGGATACTCGGACAGGCAGAAAGCTCTTGAAGATGCCTACTCCTTCAGGATCTCGCCCAAAGACGGCCTTTTTATGTTGAAGATATCCTGATTGAAATAGGTCATCCCTATGATCGACCAGCTGGACTCATCGGCGGGGTCGAGGTTTCCGGGAATGGCTTTCCTGATGAATATCTTGTTTCCTTTTTCTACCGTTCCGGAATCCTTGTATCTTGGATCGACATCGAGTTCTAGATCCTTCCCGCTGAATCCGCTCGGATGCAGGATGACATGGGTCCCTTCCCCAGGGTGCTCGGCGACCGTATAGACGAACTGCTCTATCCTGAGGACGGGCAGGGGATCAGGTTTCTTTGCTATGCACTCTTCCATGGTTTCCTTGTAGGCCTCCTCCTCAAAGAAATCGGGATATGATTCTTCGTGCTGGGTGGCATAGTGGCGCATGGTCATGAACTCACCGCGCTTGAAATCCCCGATGCATTTCAACAGATATCCCAATTCCTTATCGGTGATGGGGGCCTGCTCAAAGCTATCGATCTCCTTGTATGCCTCGCTCGAATCATAGAGCGCGTTTCCGAAACCCTTCGGCGTCTTGAAATAATTGATCTTGTGCCCTCTTCCGCTGGGCCATCCGGACATGAAGACGACATCATCATACTCTAACTTGTCACGCACCTGCATGATGAGGGTGGTGCCTTTCTTGAGCTTCATCCCGAAATGACCGGTGTACGCACCCTCTCCGGAAGGGTAGATCCCCCAGCCGATAGAGACCACACCCAATGCGGTCCCGTTGTAGGTATGTTTCCGTTCCGAAAGGAACCGGTGCATATTGACGGTGATATCGTCCAGTTTCGATTCGAGAAGAATCCTGTTCGCTTCCGGTGTACCCATAGAAGAGTGGGTACATGACGATTTATATAAACATTTGGACTTTGCGGATAAGTCGTGGCATTGCTGTTGTTCAGAAACCTTTTTAAATGCTTTTCTTCACCTTTGTATCTTAGACCATTGGGCCCGTAGCCTAGCCTGGATAGGGCGACAGCCTTCTAAGCTGTAGATCGTGGGTTCGAATCCCACCGGGCTCATCCTTTCTTCTGTTCCGCCTTGAGACTGGGTCGAGAATCAGCGAATCCTCATTCGGGGAGCGGAGCGAGGAGTATGGTCTCCTGCTCCTGTCCGTATTCTGGCTGCCAAAAATGCCTGAGCGGAAAATGGAGCATGAGATGCGGCGCCCCGTACATGGCTGAGGCGAAGTGCTTGTTAACGCACGCATCGACGAAACCGGCGTACCTGTCCAGGACGCGGTTGAAGTCCGCGAGCATCTCATCGAACTCTTCGCTCTTGACATATGTCAGAGCCTTGATCGGCTCTGCCAGTTCCGGAGCCATGCCTTCCAGCCGGTCGGCCGTGAAGTGGGCCTTGGCTTTCCGATACGGAACATTGTCGCTTCCCTCTCCTACGGCATTGTCGAACGCGTCGATGCAGCAGACCCTCGCTATGTTCACATCGTTGATCTGGAGCACCTGCGCGACCTTGAGGGCCTGCTTGACATAGTCGAGATCGAAGGCATCATCCTTACCTATGCCCCTCTTGTACGCCATCTTCGCGGCGGTTCCGCCAGGAAGATGATGGAGCGCTATAGAGGTATCCAGCAGTCCGTCCAGACCGCTGTACCTCCTCTTCTCCTTGATGAATCTCTGGTAACCCTCATTGCAGGAGAT
This sequence comes from Candidatus Woesearchaeota archaeon, assembly GCA_046704905.1. Taxonomy (GTDB): domain Archaea; phylum Nanobdellota; class Nanobdellia; order Woesearchaeales; family JAWAQC01; genus JAWAQC01. Next base: position 7,700 of record JBJKRA010000020.1, on the reverse strand, counting down.
ATCGAAGAACTCATGCGCAGAAACCATCGATACCTCCCTGCTGTTCATAGGGACACCAAGGTACTCTGCAAGCTGGGGCAGGCGCGCGTTGTGCGCGAAGTAGTGGATCTCCACCCCCTGCACCTTATTGTGTCTCTTCCTGTCTCCAAGACCCCTCATGAAGAAGAGAAACTCGTCCTTGTGCCTGCCGATGTAGGGCGCCGGCAGATCATCCAGCGCGGAGAGGTCTCCGTTCTCCAGCCGGGCGATAAGGCCATTGTAGAAGAGCGTGTTGTCCTCCTGCAGCTTCCTTATGGAAGATAAGTCCATGCCCGCGGGATTATCTGTTTCTTTATATGTTTTACTATTTAAAAGTATTGACATTTATCTCAGAGGTCAAGGCGCATCTGGCGTTCCTTCTCCACGAAGCCGCTCTTCGCATAGAACGGGATGAGCGCCTCGTCGCAGTCGAGGATGACCTTGTAGCAGCCGCGCTCTTTCGCGTAGGCGATGGCCTTCGCGAGTATCTGACGCGCGATGCCCTTGCCCTCATGGCCCTTCCTGGTCGAGACGTCCTCGATATGGCCTGCCAATGCGCCCTTACGGATGAACTTCTGCTCGACCAGGAGCGTGACTGCGCCTACGACCTGGTCGTCTTCCAGGGCGACGAAGACATGGCCGTCCTGTCCCTTTATCTTTCGGAGGACCTCTCTCCCCTGTTCCGGCGTCAGCCCGCCCACGGGCCTGAGGTTGTCGAGGGTCTCGTAGAAGCCGTTGCCGATGTCCTGCTCTTCGAGCTCGCGGAGGATCATCCTGCCGGTTATCTTACCCATATTATTTGAAACTTTCTGTACCTCCCTCAGAAGAAGAGCATCTTCGCGGCTGCGGCAAGCGTAGCGACCACGAGGATGATCCTGACCCAGCGGTTGCCCTTGAGCACGGCAAGCCTCGCGCCGGTCGAGCTTCCTAAGAACATCCCGACGAGGAGCACGAGCCCCACAGAGTAGTCTATGAGACCGTAGAAGGCGTAGACGGCGATTGCGGCTATCCCGGAGAGTATCCAGGAGAGGTTGTCTGCCGCCTTCGCGCCGATGAGTGTCATGCCGAAGAAGGAGGAGAGGGCGAGGAGGATGAGGATGCCTGTGCCTGCGCCTATCGCGCCGGCGTAGATGTAGAGCAGGAAATAGGAGACGTATCCCAACGCCTTCTTCAGCCTTGAGGTCGTTTTCCGTTCAAGGCCGTTTCCCCTGCCGAAGAGGACGAAGCGGACGAGCAGGACCAGCACGACGGCGATGACGGTCCTGAGGACGGCATTCGGTATGCCGGTCAGGACGAACGCGCCGGCAAGACCGGCGAGGACAGCGATGGGCGAGAGGATGGCGCTCAGCTTCCAGTCGATTCTCTTGCTTCGGGCATAGACCCTCATGGACCCTACCGATGCGCCGAAGCCCCCTATCTTATTCGTCGCTATCGCGACCTGCGGGGGAAGGCCGAGGAGGATGAGGACAGGCAGGGAGACCATGCCCCCACCGCCGACGATCCCGCCGAGGAACCCTGCCGCAGCCCCTGCGACGAAGACGATGAGCATGCCGAGGATATCCATTACCAGACGCCCTGGAAAGGATGCCGCGAGGAGCCTATATCAAGCTTTTGCTTAAGTTTATATAATCGAGGGCCCCCGATGAATGGGCATGTGCGGCATCATCGGCTATATCGGCAGGAGGCAATGCGCACCCCTGCTCCTGGAGGGCCTGTCCAAGCTCGAGTACCGGGGTTACGACAGCGCAGGCATCTGCATCGGCGGAAAGGATCTCAAGGTGCTCAAGCGGGAGGGCAAGGTCGCAGAGCTCGCGGCTGACGCCGCCAAGACCGACCTGTCCGGGACGATCGGTATCGCGCACACCCGCTGGGCGACGCACGGCGAGCCGAGCGAGACGAACGCTCATCCCCATCTGGACGAAAAGAAGGCCATCGCCATCGTGCACAACGGCATCATAGAGAACAACCAGGAGCTGCGGCTCTCGCTGGAGGAGGAGGGCTTCCGCTTCGTCTCGGCCACGGACTCCGAGATCTTCGCGCACCTCATCGCAAAGCACTATCATGGCGACCTGCTGCTGGCGGTGGAGCAGGCGCTCGCGCGCGTCGAAGGGAGCTTCGCGCTCGCCGTCCTGCATAAGGACGAGGAGCGACTGGTCGTCGCGAGGAAGGGCTCCCCGCTGCTGCTCGGCATCGGCAGGGGCGAGCAGTTCGTCTGCTCCGACGTCGCAGGCATCGTCGCGCATACGAACAGGGTGGTCTATCTGGAGGACGGTGACGTCGCGGCGCTCTCGCCGGACGCCTCTCAGGTGTACTCCGGCGGCAAGCCTATAGAGCGCAGCGTCCATACGGTGGACTGGACAGAAGAGGCGATGGGCAAGCAGGGGTACGCCCACTTCATGCTCAAGGAGATCAATGAGCAGCCTGAGGTGCTGCGCAGGATCATCGAACGCTGGAAACGGCTTCCGCTCCCGCCTGCGGAACGCATCGTCATCACCGCGTGCGGCACGAGCTGGCACGCCGGGCTCATCGGCAAGTACCTGATTGAGGGCCTCGCGAAGATCAAGGTAGAGGTGGACTACGCCTCCGAGTTCCGCTACCGCGACCCGATCATCAAGAGGGGCGACCTAGTCGTCGTCCTCTCGCAGTCCGGAGAGACTGCAGACACGCTCGCGGCGCTCGAGGAGGCGAAGCGAAAAGGAGCGGTCACGATAGGACTGGTGAACGTGCCGGGCTCGAGCATCGCGCGCTCTGTCGATTTCTCCGTGCCCCTGCACGCTGGGCCGGAGATCGGCGTCGCGAGCACGAAGGCGTTCTCCGCACAGGTGCTCTCGCTGCTGCTGCTCGCGCTCGACCTCTCACCTCATCCGGTGCTCTCGAGGGCGATCAGGGAGCTTCCCGCGAAGATCGGTTCGGTGCTCGCGCAGTCAGCGAGCATCAGGGAGCTCGCCTCCACGTTCCTCTCGATGCACAACGCGCTCTATCTCGGACGGGGCGTACTGTTCCCGGTGGCGCTGGAGGGCGCGCTCAAGCTCAAGGAGATCTCCTACATCCATGCTGAGGGCTATCCGGCGGCGGAGATGAAGCACGGGCCGATCGCGCTCATTGATGAGGAGATGCCGACGATCTTCCTCTCGGCGGACTCCTCGGTCTACGGGAAGGTGCTCAGCAACATGGAGGAGATCCACGCGAGGAAGGGGAGGATCATCGCCGTCACAACCACGGTGGACGGGAAGCTCAGGGAGCTGTCGGAATCTATCATCAGGATACCTGTTGTCGCGCCCGAGCTCGCGCCTCTCGTCGCCGTGGTGCCGCTGCAGCTGCTCGCCTACCATATCGCGGACCTCAAAGGCTTCGACCTGGACAGACCGAGGAACCTCGCGAAGTCGGTCACGGTGGAATGACCAAGAGCTGCGCCAAAAGCTATTTATCCGCATATGCCTACACCTCCCCCATGGGATGGGGAAGAATAGGGGCCGCCGCGTTCCTTGCCGGCGTCGGACTGTTCGCGGTCGCGCCTAGCGTCCAGATGCCGCTCGAGGGTCCTGGCCTGTCGATAACGAACAGGGACATCATCAGCTACTACCGCGGCGCCGGCTGGCTGCAGAGGAAGGTCGCCGGCTCGCAGGTGCCAAAGGAGCTCTTCTACGCGACCCTGTCCTACCACAACGAGCGCCGCCGGGGCTATGAGGACATAGGGGACCTCGCGAGCGGGCTTCTCGGCCTGGACCCCTCGGTCGGCCTGCTCCAGATCAGGATCGGCACGGCCGAAGAGCTGACCCATCAGGGCCACTACGCTACGCTCCTCTCCCTGCTCGACCCGGAAAAGAACGCCGACATCTGCCTGTCCTACTACGGGGAGCAGATGCGGACGCTGTGGTACAGCCGGGACAGCATAGTCTCGCATCCGGCGCAGATGGGGGAGCTGCTCGCACGCTATCTAGGGGGGCCGCACTACAACCTCCTGCGGGTCAAGGGGCCTGTATCCATGATGCTCGAGGACTGCGCAGAGGAGGGGTACTTCCCCTTCCCCACGACCATCGACCGGGCCAGGTACCTGGCGTTCGCCGGTGCGCTGCGCACAGCCGTTCTGAGGACAGAAAGGGTCAAGGATATCCCGGAGGATGCAAAACTATAAAAATGCTGCAGGCATCCCGTGGCCATGGAGGCGACCTGGTACTCGCAACCGGAGACCATCATCATATCCGGGGAAGCCTGGGAACGGGTATCCGAGAAGCATCTCCGTACCTTCTATCCTGCCGAATCGAAGGTGCTCATGCCCTTGTTCTCCTACCTCCAGAAGTTCGAGAAGGATGGCGACGGGGTGGGGCTCTATTGCCATTCCGAGAACGGCAGGTCCGGTTCCGCAGTGAGGATCGCTGCATACCTCGATGACCTCTGGTTCCATGAGATGGTCAAGGGGCTACGCGACCGGACCTACCGCAGGAACGGGCTTGGCGAGCTGTCCGGCAGCGCGCCAGAACGCCTCGGCTACAGGGACGCCTTCAGCTACCGGGTGGAGCTTTCCCATCCGGACCTCCCCGGCGGCATCGAGCTCTTCCTCGGCAACGAGGACACCTTCTTCAATCTCGGGATATTGAGGACACCGCAGGAGTGGGAGAACAGGCACAACGTCGACTCCCAGGCCAGAAAATACTTAAAGTGAGACCTCCGCTTTTCTCCCATGGCCGCCTTCGCTGAACTCACCTCGCTTTCCAAATCGGGGATGCGGGCACTCGAGCTGATGGAGCTCGTCACCGGGAAGAAACAGGTGGTCAGGCAGGCATACCACAACCTCTCGCCGATCCAGGCGTTCTGCGAGAGAAATGGCCTGGCCATCGCGGTCTCTCCCTTGAAGACACGCTTTCTTGATTCCGGATTCTCGAACAAGGGCGTGCTCGTGACACCGCGTGACACAGATGACAGCGACGGTGACGTCTCTTTCGTGTACCTCTCACGGGACGAGCTCCTAGCCAACAAGGTGTTGCTCGCTGAGCTCCGCCAGGACGATGCGACGCTCGGGAGACTCCTGGGATACCCGCCGTGCTGCGTCGATTTCTTCGATCGGCATAAAAAAGAGCGCAAGCAGCTGGACAACAATTATGAGGTCCCTGTGCTTGCCGCATCAGGCGACGGGCCTTATCCATGGCAGACCAACATCTTCCGCCGGGAAAAAGACATGTGCCTGCTCAGCCATTTCCCCTGCACGCTCTCGTGCGAGAAGAGCGTGCGGATGGCAAGAGAAAGATTCACCATGCTCGCCAATGACGACCCGGGCGCCGCAAAGGAGATGAAGAAGGCGCTTTCAGCGCCGCTTGCCAGGCACGGACGCAGGCTCGAATTCTCCTAGGGCGAGAACGTGATGAGGGGGACCTCCATCTCCTCGGCCGAGAGCCCGCCGTGGTTGCCGACGAAATAGTGCTCGGGCTCGCCGTACAGGAAGTCGGAGATGACCGTGCCGTCTTTCGGGATGAGCATATAGTCGCCGCAGCGCTCGAGGAACCTCTGCGGGGGCTTGCCCAGGCCGAAGTAATGCCTGGCGATGATATCCTTCGTACGGAAGAGCTCCACGTCGCCTTTCAGGTGCCTCCTCCATATCGCCCTGAACTCCCGCTCCTTTCCCATCCGCACGAAGCAGTAGGCTGCCCGGGGCTCGCCCGAGAGCGGCAGCACGAGGCAGTCGCGCATGCCCGGGACGGTATTGATGTTTATGCGTCTTGGCGTGTCCACGAGCCCATGATCCGCGGTGATGAGGAAGAGGGTCCTCGTGCCTTTGAGCTTCCCCTTCAGCCTCCCGAACGCGCGGTCGAGCTCCGCTATGTGCGCGCTGACTGCGGGATCGGCCGTGCCGAAGCGATGGCAGAGGCTGTCGACCCTAGGCCAGTACGCGTAGACGAACTTCCTCCTGCGCGAGGACCGGACCGACCTCTCTATCCCGTTGGCGAAGGTCTGCAGGCTGTGATGGGGATGCACGATGACGTCCTCCGAGACGGTCATCTGCGCGTAGTCGTTGCCGACCAGCTTGTCCTGGGTGACCAGGTGCTTCTCCTCCCTGATCCGCTCCGAGAGGGTGGGGAGGCCGAAGAAGGCCTTCGGGTCGAGCCCGAGCATGCCGAAGGAGAGGCCGCCCATACGCGGGACGAAGGGCAGGATGGTGGAGACCATGCCGAACTCACGCAGATAGGTGAACCATCCGACAAAGGCGTGGTCCTCCGGCGCGAGACCTGTCACAAAGCTCGTGATGGCAGCTGCCGTGGTCGAGGGGAAGACCGTGGTCATCTTCCTCCTCAGGTTCCCTGCGAGGAAACCCGCTTGCGCATGACGCATCAGCAGATGGTAGCCGAGGCCGTCCAGGACGACGAGGACGACGTTCCGATATTTCGCTATCCCCTTTCCGGAGAGGCCCTTCAGCTGATGGTATTTCGAGCGCCTGCCGTACGCGGCGAGTATGCTCGCCATGAGGTTGACGATGCTGCCGTCCCTGTAGTCGGGGAGTACCTTTCCTGCCATATCAGGATGTTTCCGGGGTCGGACTATTTATGTCTTCTGGGAAATGCGTCGGTAACAGAAGAAAAAGAAAGGTTGGAAAAAGGTTTCAGAGTATGCCGCCGAGCTTGAGGAGCAGCGGGGCGAGCACCAGGGCGACGATGCTCATCAGCTTGATGAGGATGTTGATGCTCGGGCCCGAGGTGTCCTTGAACGGGTCGCCGACCGTATCGCCGACGACGGCCGCCTTGTGGGCCTCTGAGCCTTTGCCGCCGTGCCTGCCGTCCTCGATGTACTTCTTGGCGTTGTCCCACGCGCCGCCGGCGTTGGCCATGGTGATGGCGAGGAGCACGCCGCTCGCCATGCTGCCTGCGAGGAGGCCGCCCACGGCCTCTGGGCCGAAAAGCACGCCGACCAGGACAGGTGAGACGATGGCGAGCACGCCCGGGAGGACCATCTCGCGCAGGGCCCCGCGCGTGCTGATGTCCACGCACCTTGCGGAATCGGGCTTGGCCTTCCCTTCGATGAGCCCCTTGATCTCACGGAACTGGCGGCGGACCTCGACGATCATGGCGTTGGCCGCTCTCCCCACCGCCTTCATGGTCATGGCGCTGAAGAGGAACGGCAGCATGGCGCCGAGGATCAGGCCGATGATGACCGAGGCGTTCAGGAGGGACATGGTGACATTGGTCACGCTGGCATAGGCAGAGAAGAGCGCGAGCGCGGTCAGCGCCGCAGAGCCTATGGCGAAGCCCTTGCCCATGGCAGCGGTGGTGTTCCCCACGGAGTCGAGCGCGTCCGTGCGCTTCCTGACGGCCTTGGGCAGCTTTGACATCTCCGCGATGCCGCCGGCGTTGTCCGCCACAGGGCCGTAGGCGTCGACCGCGAGGCTGATGCCGAGCGTGGAGAGCATGCCGACCGCGGCGATCGCGATGCCGTAGAGGCCTGCATAGTGGTTGGCCACGAAGATGCCGAGGGCGATCGCGATGACCGGGAGCGCGGTGCTGATCATGCCGCCGGCGAAGCCCTCGATGACGTTCGTCGCCGTGCCGGTGAGCGAGGCGTCGGCGATCATCCTGGTCGGCCTGTAGCTCGCGCTCGTGTAGTACTCGGTGAGCACGCCCACGATGATGCCGACGATGAGACCGGCGACGATGGCGATGAAGACCCCCATGAAATCATCGCCAATGAGCCACTGG
>JBJKRA010000019.1:0-8523 GCA_046704905.1 Candidatus Woesearchaeota archaeon | reverse complement strand
ACCCTGAGGAGAGGCCAGACGACGATAGCCAGGCAGTACGCGACGCTCGGCAAGGACGACACGTTCGGGGACGGCATGGGCCTCACCGTGGGGGATCTCGGCTACTTCCTGGGCTTCGAGCTTCTGGGAGAGCTGAAGGAGCACAGCGAATACCGGATCTCGAGGCTCGTCGCTGAAGAGCTCCTCAAGGTCGGCGTCGCGCAGATGCAGGACCTCGCCCTCGGCCATAGGGGCGAGGCGACGAAGGAGGACATCGTCGCCGTCTACCGTTACAAGACAGCGCGCTACACCTTCTCCCTTCCGCTCCTGATCGGCGCGACGCTCGCCGGCCAGAAGAGCCAGGTGCTCGACATGCTCGCGCTCCTCGGAGAGGAGCTCGGCATCATCTTCCAGATAAAAGACGACGAGCTCGGCCTGTTCGGGACCGAGGAGGAGATAGGAAAGCCCGCAGGCTCCGACATAAGAGAGGGCAAGAAGACGCTCTACTGGTACTACCTCTCCGAGAAGGCCGACGAGGAAGAGAAGGGACGGCTGCAGGGGTGGTTCGGCAACCAGAAGCTCTCGGCAGAGGACCTGCAGAAGGTCCGTAAGCTGATGAAGGGGAAGGGTGTACCTGCGCTCGTCGAGCAGGAGGCATTGAAGCATGCGAACAGGGCGCGGGCGATCGTCGCGACGCTCCCCGTCGACATGGCAGGAAAGGCCCTCCTCAAGGAGCTCCTGCAGTACAACCTCACGAGAAAGAAGTGACCTTCCGCAGGAGTCAGAGCACCATCAACGACCTGCTCTCCGGCCTCCCCGCCAAGAGCGGCAGGGCCTTGGAGACCAATGCCTGCACCTCAGGGATATGCAGCGAGTCGTCATGGTCTTTTTTCGTCTTCCATAGCTCGAAGACATGAAACACGCTCCTGTCGGCATCATCCTCGCACACCGTATACTGGTCGCATCCGTCCGCGCGCTCGATCGCCATGCGCGAAGCCTCGAGAAGCAGCCTTTTCAGCTCGGCAGCCTTGCCCGCTACAACCTCGAACGTGGTGAACTGTCCGTACCTTGGCATGCAGATTGCTGCGTTTTCCCGCCATATAAACCTTGTGCATCTGAAGGCTCAGGGGAATATCCCCCCATACCGTGTTTTGCCCAGCGCCCCCAAACATTAATAAATCAGCGCCGCCTCTGGAAAAGGCATGAAGCGCGAGCTCGCGAGCCTTGCCGATGGCCTGGGACTGCTGGCGGAAAAGCCGAGGACAGGCAAGCGGCTCTTCGCCATGGACAAGGCGAAGGTCGCGAAGACCCAGATCAGGAGAGCAGCAAAGACCATCGTCCAGGAAGCCTATGCGAAGGTGGATCTTGCGGCCCTGGCCAGGGATTCCCGAAAGGCCGTGCTTGCCGCGCTCGCAGCGCTCGAGGACGCGAGCCAAGGGACCATCGATAGCGATGCGCTCAAAGGGGCTATCATCGCCCTGAGACCCTTCGCAAAAGGGAGCGTGGAATTCCGGCTCGAAGGGAGGATCCCGGCCGCCATACGGGAAGAGATCCTCCTCGACCATGCGGAGATGCTCATCTGCTACGAGAAGAAGGCGTACAGGAGCGCCCTCATCCTCGCTGCATTGATCATGGAAGTCTGCCTGCACCGCAAGTATTACGAGGTCACCGGAAAGGACATCCTCGAGACCAACCCCGACATCGGCCTCGGAAAGCTCATAGCGAAGCTCTCCGAGCACGGCGTGCACTTCGACCCGGGCCTCATGAACCAGATACACCTCCTCAACAGCCTGCGCATCCATTCCGTCCACAAGAAAGAGGAGCTCTTCCGCCCGACACAGAACCAGACCAAGGCGATCATCCTCCTGACGCTCGAGCTCGTCAGGAAGCTCTTCTGAAAGGCCTCGGGGAACAGGAGGACCGGCAGCGATCCCTCGCCGGCGGCGATCTTTGCATTTGCCATCATTGCCGTGGACCGCGATGCGGATGCCGTAACCCTAAAATGATCTCCTCCCTCGCCATCGCGCAAAAATGCCTCCCGCAGCAGGAGGGAAGGACAGAAAAGCAGGCTGCACGCAGACCGTCATGCGCCATCCGGAGGAGATATTCTTTTCGGGGTAGCCGGCATAGGCTTTTTCCGGCACATAACCAAGATTTGCGAGGGGGCCTAGAACCATGCGATCATATAAATTCTTATAAACTTCCGTTAATCAATGTATGGTCATGAGGCAGGCGGACAAATTCATCTTCGGCATCTATCCCGGGAGCAGGGTAGGTATAGACATAGCAGAAAGCAAGCCTGACAACCCGATAAGGATACAGCAGGCACTCCATGAGCTTCAAGGCGATCGATCGAGCTTCCTCGTGCGCTGTTATATCCATTATAAAGGCAAAGGTGATGCAGGGAATACCACTCCTGAACGGTTTGCGCAATATGCTGTCGACGGCCGCAAACTTGATCTTGTAATATGCCATCAGACGGATGAAGAGCCTCTGGACGGCTGGCTTGCCTGCATCAGCCATGCCATAGATGCCTACTCCGAGATCCTAGGGCATCTTCAGATTGCCGAGGAAGTCAGCGTAAAGGACCTGCCGCTGGACGGCTATTATGGGAATTCGCTCAATGCCATGATCTCAGGGGTAATAACGGCGAAAAATGAGATTGCAAGACGAGGACTTGACATAAAGGTAGGCATTAATGCTACACCTTCTTTCGGTCCGGATATCTTCTGGGAAGAGGTTGGGGATTCTGCTCCAAAGGAGTTCTTTGATTCGCTCGATTATATCGGCCTTGATTTCTTTCCGGATGTATTCAGGTCATTGCCCATCGAGAAGCTTGAGCAGATGGCAGGTTCAGTCCTGGAGGAGTTCCGCAGGAATGCGTCAAATGCAGGCGTCTCACCCGACATTCCCTTGTTCATCACGGAGAATGGATGGCCGACAGGCAGGGGAAGGCCGCCGGAAGTGCAGGCAGACGTATTGGCCAGGGTCCTCCATGCGGCACTCGTACGCAAGGATGAACTCAACATAGGGGGATATGAGTACTTTTCATTGCGCGACCTAGCCAGCGGCAGACCGGATTGGACCATCATGCATGGGTTTGGCCTTATGGATGATGACTATCTGCCTAAGCCAGCATTCGGATTGTACAGGGACTTGATACGGGAATATTCCAGGGGATGATGCCAAAACTGCCTGATGCATGAGAACGGAAAACAGTTCTGGACCCGCCTTCGGCTCGGCAAGGGAAGATCGGATTTCGCCGGATCCCGCTATCAGATTCATGAGACGCTTTCTGAAGATATAAGTGACGGGAGCGGAAAACCTGCACCGGCTGCTGCGTAAGGCACATGAATCCGGGCAGTATCGTCCAAAGCCATGGAAGAGAAAGAGCTCCTCACCTGGGCGAAGAGGGCCGTCATCATCGGGTTCGTGCTGCTGGGCCTGACCGTCTTCTTCTACGGGAGCATGTTCACCTCGCTCCCTGGCCATGACAAGCTCATCGCCGGCACCGCGACCATAGAGAACATCAGCGCGGCACCCGGCGGCATGCCTGCTACCGAGACATACACGCTCACCGAAGAAACGGAGCGGACCTGCTACGGCTTCCGCTTCCTCGGCATAGGCGAGGGGGATAGGGTGCAGTTCACCAGGATCGACAGCGACCCCTGTCTGGTCGTAGAGATGAAACAGGGATGAGTCACTTGATAGGGACAACAAAACAAGAATTTATATAGGGGAAGGGCTTCACCCGCCGTATGGCAAAAGAGGATTTCAGCCTGGACACCGTACTTGCGATAAACGACCAGTACTCCGAAACGTTCGCAGCAGGGCAGCAGGAGCGCAACAAGGCATTCCTCGAACGCAACTTCGGATACTTCGAGGATCGTTATAAGGGAACGATACAGGGCAAGGAAGGCCGGAGCCGCAGCATGACCGTCCTCGCCTACGAGAAATGCGTCGAGGACCTCCTGCTCGTCTTCCTGCACATGGACGGCCAGGCAGAGACCAAATTCCGCACAGGGAAGAGGCCCATAGGGTCGGTAGATGAGATGCACGCCTTCGACGCCTCAGGAAAAGGGAAGAACTACGGCCTCTGGGATGAGACCCTTTTCTGCAGGATATACGGAAGCAGGGAAGGCGCAAAGAAGTACGGCCTGCCTAATTACGTCGAGCTCATAGACATGGTGGGGAGCGATCCTGCCATCGTCGAGCATTGGGGGAAGGCAATCGTCTATGCGAACGATATACACCGCAACGGTAAGGGATGAGCCGGCGTTAAACGACTTCGACTACGCGCGCGAGCGTTTCGCAGAGGCGGCGCTCGTCGGTATTCCCCCACTGGAGACCGTGATACTGGAGATGCAGGAGGGCGACCCCATGGAGATGTTCGCATCCCTGTTCGGCGCGCCCCCGAAGACAGTACCTCGACGGCATAATCTGCGTGAGCCGCTGCTCCATTTCACATACGGGCTCTACACGACAGGATATGGGATAGATGAATCACACGGTATTGCAATGAACACAGACATCAACTGCAGAGCATCATCCCTCTCCACCTTCCCAGGAATGCAGAGATACAGGCAAACTATGAGTCCATCATCAGGTACTTCCTCGCCAGGCGACACCTGGTAGAGGAGATATTCGGGTCATTCGACCGATGGCTGGAAGAGGGAAGGCAGGCTGTCATCGAAGAGGGCTTCATCCAGTTCAAGCCCTACTACAGCGCGATCAATACCTACCGCTTCCTCTGGATGCACGCCATGCCGAAAGAGCCCAAAATGGAGATCCATATGCCAGGCTTCCACTTCATTAGTTTCTGAAGAAGCAGGCAAAAAGTATTTAAGCAATGGCCCACGCTCCGGCCCCTATGCTCAACGACAAGCAGATGAAGAAGGCCTTCAAGAAGGTCACGGAAAAGGAGCCCGAGAAGCACTATCCCATCGAGACCCTGAAAGCCATGGGCTATGCGAGGAAACCCTGCATCAAGTGCGGCACGTTCTTCTGGTCCATGGACCCTGACCGTCAGGTCTGCGGCGATTCGCAGTGCGAAGGCGGTCTCAGCTTCGTCGGCAAGAGCCCGGCAAAGGAGCCGATCGACTATCTCGACGTCTGGCCCCGCTTCAGCAGGTTCTTCAAGGACAAGTCATACAAGGAAGTAGAGAGGAAACCGGTCGTCGCCCGTTGGCGCGACGACGCCTATTGGGTCGCGGCTTCCGTCTACGGCTTCCAGCCCTACGTCGTGCGTGGCGAGACCAAGCCTCCGGCGAAGGCGGTCGTCATCCCGCAGCTCTCATTGCGCTTCAACGATATCGACAACGTCGGCATCACTGGCAGCCACTACGTCTGCTTCGACATGCTCGGCCAGCTCCACTTCGAGAAGAAGGAGGATTACAAGCCTTCTGTCTACTTCCAGGAGTACTACGAGTGGATCAACAAAGGGATGGGCATCCCAAAGGAAGAGATCGTCCTGCACGAGGACGCCTGGGCAGGCGGCGGCACGTACGGCCCCTCGATAGAGTTCTTCAGTCGCGGCATGGAGATCGGCAACCAGGTCTACATGCAGTACGCGAACACCGAAAGCGGAGGGAAAGAGCTCGACATCAAGGTCCTCGATATGGGCCAGGGCCATGAGCGCGTCCCCTGGTTCACGCACGGCAACAGCACGAGCTACGAGACGACCTTCCCTACCGTAAACAGGCATCTCTACGATAAGACCGGCTTCAAGCCCAATAAGGAGATCATGCAGAAGTTCCTTCCCTACTCTACCCTGCTCAACGCCGACGAGGCGGACGATATCGAGCAGGTCTGGCGGATGATCAGCGACCGCACACGCGTCGATATCAGGGAGCTCAAGGAGAACGTCCAGACCATGGGCGCGATCTACTCCATCGCCGAGCACTCGCGCGCTGCGCTCGTCGCGCTGAACGACGGCGCGCTGCCTTCCAACGTCGGCGGCGGCTACAACATCCGGGTCGTCATCCGCCGCGCCCTGGGCCTCATCGAGAAGCACGGCTGGAGCCAGATAGATTTCCCCGGGCTCATAGCAAAGCACGCCGATTTCTTAAAACCCCTCTATCCGGAGCTCTCCGAGAACGTCGAGAACATCCAGACGATCCTCCACGCGGAGATGAAGAAGTTTGCCGAGAGCAGGAAACGCGCAAAGCAGGTCATCGAGAACACGATCAGGAAAGGCGATATCACGACCGATACGCTCGTCGAGCTCTACGATAGCCACGGCATCGATCCCGAACAGGTGAGGAAGGAGGCCGCGGCAAAAGACAAGGCTGTCAAGGTCCCGGACGACTTCTTCGCCCTCGTCGCAGAGCGCCACGAGAACCAGGAGCTCGTCCTGAAGACCAAGAAGCGTCTGCCGTTCCAGACAGAGGGTCTCCCTGCGACCGAGATCCTCTATTATAACGATTACAAGCTCACCGAGTTCGACGGCAAGGTCGTCTCGGTCCAAGGCAGGATGGTCGCGCTCGACAGGACCGCGTTCTACCCGACGTCGGGCGGCCAGATCCACGACATAGGCACGCTCTGGGACGTCAAGGTGGTCGACGTCGTCAAGCAGGACGGCATCGTCATCCATGTGCTCGAGACCGAGCCCGTGTTCAAGACAGAAGAGACCGTGCACGGCTCCATCGCCAGAGACCGTCGCATCCAGGTCGCCCAGCACCATACGGGCGCGCACATCCTCAACGCCGCGGCAAGGAAGGTCCTCGGCCACCACGTCTTCCAGGCAGGAGCCGCCAAGACCCCGGAGAAGGCGAGGCTCGATATCACCCACTACGATCTCCTCGGGAAAGAAGAGCTCGATAAGATAGAGGCTGCTGCCAACGACATCATCAAGGCCGATCTCCCCGTCAGGAAGATGATGATCCCACGCGAAGAGGCGGAAGAGAAGTACGGCGTGCGCATCTACCAGGGAGGCTTCGTTCCCGGGAAGAAGCTCCGCATCGTCTCGATCGGCGACATCGACGTGGAGGCGTGCGGCGGCACGCATCTCGACCATACAGGAGAGGCAGACCTCTTCAGGATTATAGGTTCAAGCAAGGTCCAGGACGGCGTCATCAGGATCAACTACGTCTGCGGGAAGCGCGCGCACGAGTTCGAGGACAGCGTCAAGGCTACGCTCGAGCGTGTCGCGAAGTTCCTCGGCACGGACGACTATTTCCTCATCCCGGCAAGGGCAGAAGAGCTCTTCACCCTCTGGAAGAAGGCGAAGAAAGGCAAGGCAGAGCGTTTCACGCTCCAGAGCACCGAACGCTACGACGGCAACGACATCATAGAGAAGACCTGCGAGATCCTCAACACGCAGGCCGCGCACCTGGAAAGGACCATCGAGAAATTCACCAAGCAGCTCGCGGAGTTTGGCAAGAAAGAATTTGACCAGGGCATGAAAGACTTATCAAAGAGGGAATAGGGATGGACACTATCAGCATACTGGCGACATTGGCAGGCATCGTCATGGGCTTCGGGTGGTGGCCCCAGGCGGCGAAGGTATACAGGACAAAGAGCGTCGAGGACCTCTCCCTCATGACCCTGCTCCTCTATTTCCCGAGCCTCCTCGTCATGACCATCTACGGGTTCGCAATCACGTCCGTTCCGGTCGTGGTCAGCAGCGTCCTCGGCGTGATATCGGTGGGCGTCGTGCTCGCAGGCTACCTTATCTACAGAAAATGAAAGCCATATCATTGAACATCTGGGGCGGCAAGGTCACCGGGCCGCTGCTTGCCTTCATCGAGGCGCACAAGGACGTTGACGTCTTCTGCTTCCAGGAGGTCTTCGACCACGGCAGGAGCCTCTATCCTTCCCAGCAGGACATCGTAGGGGATATCTTCTCAAGGATTGCTGCACTCCTGCCGGAGCACAAGGGCTATTTCCAGGACCACATGAACGACGACCACGGCCTTGCCATCTTCGTCAGGCGCTCGCTCCACCACACGGACTACGGCGTCCATTTCGTCATCGGGGGCTATGATGATTTCATCCCGAAAGACGCGGAGAGCGAGCCCAAGTTCATCCAGTACATCGTCGTGGACGGCGTATTGATCAGCCACATGCACGGACGCTGGAAGAGGGTGGGGAAGATCGACACGCCAGACCGCCTCGTGCAGTCGAGGAACGCGAGGGCGTTCGTCTCACGATTCGACAGGCGGATCTTCATGGGCGACCTCAACCTCAGCCCGGACACGGAAAGCATTGCGATCCTCGAGGATGGGATGAGGAACCTCATCAGGGAGAACAAAATCAAGACCACGAGAAGCAGCCTCTACGGCAAGGAGAATCCGTACGCCGACTACTGCTTCGTAAGCCCTTCTGTCGCGGTCAAGGATTTCAAGGTGCTGCCGGACGAGGTCTCCGACCACATGGCGCTGTATGTAGAGTTCTCCTAGAAATACTCCGGGTCGTCGCTCCTGACAGCCTTGTCCTCGAACTCCTCGTAGTAGGAGCGCATCAGCTCCTTAGGGTCCTTCGGCCGCTGCGTGATTTCCTTCGCCGGCTTTTCCCGAAAGCTCTTGTTGAGCTTGAATCCTGTCC
>JBJKRA010000018.1:0-34496 GCA_046704905.1 Candidatus Woesearchaeota archaeon | reverse complement strand
ATGTAGGAGAGCAGCCTAGCGGTGTTTTCCGCCAGCAGCCTCTCCTCGTTGTAGACAGGGATGAAGAGCGTGACGCCGTCCATGGGCTATCCGGCGCTCCCGCTATTAGATAAAGATTACGGTCGAGAAGTCCTCACTCGAGTCTGACCTTCTTCGTGATCGCCTGGCCGGGCATGCCACGCTCGAAGATCACGCGGACGGCGCCGCTGTTGCCGTGCGCCGCAGCCACTTTCCCCTTGATGGCCTTGCCTGCCTCTGTCGTGTAGGTAACGGCCTTTCCGACGAGCTTTCCTGCCGCCTCCCTGGTGGAGACGCCCTCGACGTAGACAATCATGTGGTTGGGCTTCTGGACAGTGCGTGATATGCGGTAGTTGCCGATGGTTCCTTGCATGTCAGCTGCTGGGGTGAGGGGTGGTTTTATTAATGTTTCGCTTTTAAAAAGAGACCCTCTCCGGAGTGTTTGTTCGGCTCTCCGGGCTCCTGCTGCCGATTCTGTCCTTTTCAGGCGGAAAAAGAACAATCTTTATATAATGCGCTGTCCTAGGATGCTGGGAGAGCCTGGCGAGGTAGGGGATACCATGGATGAAGAGGCAATCAATCTGGGGGACAAGATACAGCTGATCGGTTTCCGGATATGCTCCAAGGCCGAGATGGTGGTCGTGCGAAAGATGGTGGGCAACCAGGTCAGGAAGCTCATGGAGCACGATGCCGGGTTCTCGCAGCTCGTGCTGCATGTCAAGGCGGTCCATGAGATGGAGGAGAACCGCAAGTACGAGATCAAGGGCACGATCGAGGCGTCCGGCACGCACCATGCAGAGGAGACGCACAAGAACCTCTTCGTCTGCCTCGACAACGTCCTCAAGAAGCTCGAGGCCTCGCTTTCCGGATAGGCCCCCTGATACGGGGGGCCGACCAATATCTTTATAAAACTCGGACCGCTTCTCCCCTTTATGGACATACCGCCTCTCTCGACGGTCCGCGCGGAACGCGACGGACAGGTGTATGAGGGCATGCTCCTCCCTTCTGCCGGCCTTTACCACATCATCAAGCTCGCCAGCGGCTACAACGTCGGCATCGCGAGAGAGGGCACCGCGCTCACCCTTGTCGGTGTGCACAAGGGGAAGGAGGCTCCTGCGCCAAGAGGAGCGGCGTCTGGGAAGAAGGAGGACATCGTGCTCCTCCATACCGGCGGCACCATCGCCTCGAAGGTCGACTACGCGACAGGCGCGGTGGTCGCAGGCTACGATCCCGAGGACCTGCTGCGTCGCTATCCCCATCTCGGTCCGATAGAGACCGAGTTCGTCGCGAACATACAATCGGAGATGATGCGCTTCGCCCACTACAACGTGATCGCCGAGGCGATCGAGCGCCACGTGAAGGCAGGGGCGAAGGCCGTCATCGTCACGCACGGCACCGATACACTGCACTACACCTCTGCGGCGCTCACCTTCATGCTCGGTCTCCCCGTGCCCGTGGTGCTCGTCGGTTCGCAGCGTTCCTCCGACAGGCCGAGCACCGATGCCGAGCTCAACATCACCCATGCGGTCGCCTTTTCCCGCGAGGCGATACGCCTCGGCCTTGCCGGGGTGTTCGTTGCGATGCACGCCTCCCCTGAAGACGATGAGGTGGTCATCCTCAGGGGCGTCAATGTGAGGAAGATGCACACCTCGCGCCGTGACGCCTTCCGCTCCATCAATGCCGCGCCCTTCGCACGCATCACCAGGGACAGGATGGTGTTCTACGAACAGGATGCCGGACCGCATCCGCTCGCTCGCACCGTCATGGCGGAGAAGAGGGTAGGCATCGTCAAGACCCATCCTAACATGTATCCGGAGGAGATTCTCGCGTACAGGGGATTCGACGGCGTGATCCTCGAGGGGACAGGCCTCGGCCATGCCCCGATCGACGAGCCCGACGCCCTCTCCAAGGGGAACGGGAAGGTCAGGGACGCGATCGCCGAGCTGGTCCGCACGGGCACGATCGTCGCGATCGCCCCCCAGACCGTGTACGGCCGCATCAATCTCAATGTCTATTCGCCGCAGAGGCGCCTGCGCGGGCTCGGCGTCATAGGGCACGGCTGCGCCATGACCCCTGAGACAGCGTTCGTCAAGCTCGCATGGCTCCTCAGCGTCTATCCGCGCGAGAAGGTCCCGGCTCTCTATGAGGCGGACCTCCGCGGCGAGAATCCTCGGAGGCTCGGACCCGATGGCTACCCGTGAGCTAGACTACCGGAAGGTGGGCCTTCGTTGCGGGCTCGAGATACACCAGCAGCTCGATACGGCAAAGCTCTTCTGCTCCTGCCCGTCCGTGATGGTCGACGACAAGCAGGCACCGGAGTTCGTCTTCTCGCGAAGGCTCCTCGCCGTCGAGGGAGAGTCCGGTGAGGTGGACCGCGCTGCGGCGGAGGAGCAGAGGAAGCAGAAGCGCTCCGTCTACAACTTCTATCGGGAGGCGTGCTGCCTCGTCGAGATGGACGAAGAGCCCCCTCACCCCATGGACACGGACGCGCTCGCAGTCGTCCTGCAGGTGGCCAGGATGCTTGGGGCGACGGTGGTCGACCAGGTGCAGGTGATGCGTAAGACCGTCATAGACGGCTCGAACACGTCAGGCTTCCAGCGGACCGCGCTCGTCGCGACCGGCGGCAGTCTTGACGGCGTCAGCATCCAGACCGTCTGCATAGAGGAGGACTCCGCCAAGATCGTCGAGAGGGAGAGCACGCAGAATACCTACAACCTCTCGCGTCTCGGCATACCGCTCATCGAGATCGCGACCGGTCCCGACATCGTGACAGCATCCGGGGCGAAGGAGGTCGCCGAGCGCATCGGCATGGTGCTGCGCAGCACCGGGAAGGTCAAGCGTGGCCTCGGCACGATCCGCCAGGATCTCAACGTCTCGATAAAGGGGGGCGTGCGCGTCGAGATCAAGGGTGTGCAGGATCTGCGCATGATCCCCTCCATCGTCGACAACGAGATCCTGCGCCAGCAGAATCTGCTCGGCATACACCGTACGATCATGGAGAGGAAGCTCTCCCCCGATCATGCGATAATCGACGTCTCGTCGGCGTTCAGGAGCACGTCCTCAAAGGTCGTCGCAGCCGCCCTGGGAAAGGCCGACGGCAGGGTCCTCGCGATCAGGCTCCCCGGCTACCGCGGCCTCCTCGGCAAGGCCGTGCAGGAGGGCAGGCGCTACGGCTCGGAGCTCTCCGATCATGCGAAGACGAGAGGTGTCCATGGCATGTTCCATACCGACGAGCTTCCCGCCTACGGCATAACGGCAGACGAGGTCGCCGCCGTAGAGAGGATGCTCAAGGCGGGAAATGACGATGCCTTCGTGCTCATCGCAGACGAGAGGATGCGTGCGGAGGATGCGCTCCGGGAGGTCATCGCCCATGCCGCCCGTACGTCGCTCGAGAAGGAGGTCAGGAACGCGAACCCAGACGGCTCTTCGAGCTACCTTCGTCCCATGCCTGGTGCCGCTCGCATGTAACCCGAGACCGAAATCCCGCCGATAGTGCCCGACCTATCCCACATCACCGTCCCCGAGCGCATCGACGAGAGGATCGCTCGTTACCGGAAGCAGTACGGCATCAACGAGGAGTACGCGACCTTTTTCGCGCGCTCTTCCTACGATCTGGACGGGCTCGTCAGGCGCTTCCCGAACATCCACCTCTCTTTCCTCGCGACGGCCCTCTTCGTCCTCCCGAAGGACATCCGCAGGAAGGAGGGCGTCGAGGTAGACACGGCTTACATCGAGGCCACGCTGCTCCCTGCGATCGACAGGGGAGAGGTCCTCGAGGAGGCTGCGCGGGACATCCTTGTGGAGCAGGGGAGGACAGGCTCTGCCGACCTCTCCGCCCATCGCCCGATCGACGGGAAGGAGATAAGGAAGGCGCTTGAGGCCATCGTGTCAGAGGATCCAGACGCCCCGATCGGCGCGCTCATGGGCAGGGCCATGGAACGGTTCAAGGGCAAGGTCGCTGGAAAGACCATAAGTTCACTTCTCAGGGAGATAAGGAAGAAAAAGTGAAGGAAAAGGTTTCGGTCTCTACTGGCCGGCATGCTTGAGGTTGATCGTCGTGTCCACGCTGTCCTCGTAGTCGTAGTCCAGCTTGATGGTGACCGCCTTCTGGTAGTCGCCGACCTTGTCCGCAGGCACCGTGACGATGCAGCGCATGGTCGTGGTCCCCTCAGGCACGTTCACGATCCCTGAGTTGCCGTTGAGACCCGTGCAGGTTACGTCGCTGAAGCCGGTGTCGACGAGCACACGGACCTTGTTCTGGTCCTGGTACGTCTCGTTGCACGTCTGGTCCCCGGGCATGAAGAATTTGCCGTTGCCCAGGTGCGTGATGTCGAACGTGAACTGCAGTTTGCTCTGCGACACGGCGGTCTCCTGGAAGTTCTGCACGTGGATCGGCGCGCCGGAGTTGTAGACGGGCTTGGTCTCGTCTACGGTGCAGACGCCGCTGGTCGGGTCGTTGAGCTTCGTCCTGACGCAGATATCCGCCGTGGCGGTGGTCTGGTACCAATAGCACGCCTGCGCGAGGATCACGACGCTGCTCATGGCACCGGAGATGTTCCCCTGGTAGTTGAACTCGCCGAAGTCCACATCCGTCTGGATACCGTTGAAGACCCTGCCGGTCACGTCCTTCCTGACGCCGACGAGATCGTCGTTCGGCTGCTTTATCAGGTCGGCCGCGGTCTTGCCGTAGTCCTCTGCGTAGATGCCCTTGAGGCGGAGGGTCACGTTGTCCTTGGGTATCGTGAACTCGCCCATGTTCTGCAGCTTGACGTCGATGTCGAACGGGAAGCCGCCGCCATCGTAGATGCTCGCTGGCGGGGCGCCAGACGCGAAGCTCAGCTGCAGGCCTGTGGTCCCGCCCACGTAGGGCGTGGTGCTCGGCTGCTTTGTGTTGTTGCTGCAGCCTGCGATGAACGCGAGCGAGAGCACGAGCAGTAAGACAAAGGTCTTTCTCATGGTATCACCTTCCTGGTTTTCATGTTGAACGTATCTCGACCGTCTGCTTGATGTATTGGGCGTAGCCGTAAGTGAGGTCTATCTGCACGGTCCTCTGGTATGCCGCGGCTGCGCGGGCGATGGGCGCCTCGCAGACGATGGTCCCTGTCTCTCCTGGGCCGAGGCGTATGTTGCCGGAGTTGCCGGTCGGATAGCTGCATGATATCTGGCCGGCGCCGTTGCCGACCAGTGAGACTGAGGAGAGCGTGACCGTGTCGCGAACGTCGGGCCCGATGTTCGAGGGGCAGTCCTGCATGTCGTTGAGGTTGAAGACCACGCCTCCGCCCACGTTCTGGATGGTGAAGATCATCCGTACCGTCTGGCCGCCGTTGTTGCTCACGGCCACGTTGGTCACGGCGATCGGGGCGCCCTGCGAGCCGAGGCCCACGTCCTGCGTGATGCAGGGCTTGTCCATCTCGGTGTTGTGCGGGTAGGGATCGAAGCAGACGGTGGCCGTCGCGTGCGTCTCATAGACGTAGCAGGCGTAGATGGTCAGGGGGACGAGATAGCTCGGCGTGTTCGGCGGGAGGGTGATGTAGTTGGATTGGAACTGTTGGAAGACCTGTCCGCCCACGTTGTCGTACTGCGTGCGGTGCTGGGGTATGGTGAAATGCCAGTAGGTCCCTGGCTGCGGCAGCGGTAGGCTTCCTGTGGCCGTGTTGCCGTTGGGGTCGATGATGCTCGGGTCATACCCTGCGATGTAGAGATAGCCGTCCGTCAGCTGGCTCGTGCCGGCGTTCGTGAGCGTCAGTCCGATGCTCAGCCTGTCCCCGTTGTAGATGTAGGCAGGGGGCATCCCGTTCGCCAGCTCCATGACCAGCCCCTGGCTGCCCGACATGTAGTTGAGGTTCGCAGGCTGCTTGCTAGGGCCTTGCGTGCATCCTGCGATCAGCAGGGCCGCGACCAGGAGGAAAACCAGCTTCTTCATGGGTAGCATGCTCCTTATAGGGGGTGCTTTGGGAGAGAGTGCATTATAAATCTTTCTTTTTTTCGGCGTTTCTGCTGCCATTATTGTGTGGTAAGTATTTTGATGGATTTCGCGATCCTCTGGGAAAAGCCGTACTGGAGGTTGAGGTTGAGCAGGGAGTTGTGGACGCCTTCCGCCTGCTTGATCTCCCCCTGATAGGTGCATCGGGTGATCGTCCCCTGGTCCACGGCCGTCGGGTCCTGGTTGAGGATGACGGGGTTCGGGGTGCACTGGAGCGGGACGTTGCCGAGCTCCCCGCTTATGTAGACCGTGCCGTAGTCCGTCCTGCTGATGGTGGACTGCGTGCAGGTGTCCGGATTGACCACCTCGCCGTCCGAGACCTGCTGGATGGTCACGATGAACTGGGGAACCATCACCTGCTCGCCGAAGCCGTTCTGCTGCGGAGACATCCTCGGGTCGACCTTCGTCACGGCGACAGGGGCGCCGCTCCCTGTCGAGGTGAGGGTGGCGCTGGTGCAGGGTTTCGCCATGGTCTGGTCGAACGGGTAGGGGTCGATGCAGACTTCGGAGCTGTAGTGCGTCGCGTAGCGGTAGCAGGCCGTGGCGATGATGTTCGTGTCCATGGAGGTGAAATCCTTGAGGTCCCCTGCCTGCGCAGGGAACATGAGCACCTTCTGCTCACCCTGCTGGGAGTAGAGGTTCCTGCCCTTGAGGTCGAAGACCGCCTCGGTCTTCTGCGCCTTGAAGATGTCGTTCTCCGTGATGACCTTGACGATGCCGCCCTGGATGTCGTCGGCACCGTCGTTCTCAATCTGGACGCCGATCGGCGCCTGTTCCTGCTCGTAGACCTGGTCCGGCGGGGCGTTGGGCACGAAGGACATCGACAGCCCGACTGTCCCCTGGTAAGGGTTGTAGCTCGGCTGCTGGCCAGGTCCCATGACGCCGGCGCAGCCGCTGATGAGGAGGAGCGCTGCGATGAGGGGGAGTAATGCTGCGGCTTTCATGTCAGGCTCTGTGCCTTTTGCACGATGACGGTCGCCTGCTTGGTCAGCAGGTAGTCGTAGTCCACGCTCGCGCGCAGGTATTTGGTGGCGAAGGGGGAATTGCCGAGGAGGAGGCTCGAATCGTCCACGTCGAGCCGGCAGTTGAGCGTGATGAACCGGTCGATGTCGGAGAAGGTCTGCGTGGTGATCTTCTTGCCGTCCGGCGTGATGGTATAGACGTTGTAGCGTTCGCCGGAGACGCTGTCCGTCACAGTGGTGGGGGTCCCTGGGACGAAATCGCAGTGGTCCGGGTCGAACGATAGCGCCTCGGGCAGCTGGAACTGGACCGACTTGATCTGCATGATGATGCCGTTGTTCGGGTTCTGGTTCTCTATCGTCACGCCGAAGATGCTGGAGAAGCCCTTGCCCGAAGGCACCGGGAGCGGCAGGTTCTCGTTCGTGCCGATCGAGACGGCCACCGGGCCGTTCGTGTATACGGAGACGGGGCTCGGGTCGGTCACGTCGAACTCGGTGAGGGGGTCCTTGTTCTGCATGCGGTATATCTGGAGGCGCGACGCGTCCATGAAGTAGGTCTTGAGGTAGGAGTGCGTGGAGAAATCGAACTCCGCGTCCGCCTTCACGGTGTATGCGCCCTGGGTCATGTTGCCGAACGAGCAGTCGACGTACTCCTCGCCGTACTGGTATATCTGGTAGCTGTTGACCTTGGTCTTGACGGTCTTTCCAGTGATAGGATCCCTGTACTCGCACCAGGCGGTGAGCGAGAGCTGCTGGTCGTACTGGTCGAAGCCGAGAGCCCTCGCCTGGATGTCCGCCCAAAGCGCGACGGGCTCTTTTTCGGTGAAGGTCGCCCGCTGCGCCTTGAACTGTGTGATGGTCACGCCGAGGTCAGGGCCTGCCTTCTTCTGGTCGACCTGGCCCTCGTAGTAGCCGCCTGTCGCGTATGCGGTCTGCTTGTTGAGGAAATCGCTCCAGCTCTTCGCAGGGTTGAACGTGGTCCACCACTGCCCGAAGTTCGCGAAGAAGCCCTGGAAGCCTATCGTGATGCTGCTGAGGAGCTTCGGCGGGACGAAGTTCGCCGAGTAGATATAGGGCAGGCTCAGCGTGAGGAAGAACGCCACGAAAACGAGGATGAGGATGAGCTTGCCGATGCTGCTCCCGCTCTTCTTGAGGAAGCGCGAGTAGTCCGGAGGCGGCGGGGCAGCTGCCGGGCGGTACGCGGGAGCGGCTGGCGGCGCAGGCGCGCTCACGACGGTCGTGGTGCCTGAACCGCCCCCCTTGTTCTTGACGGCATCGACCACTCCCTTCAGCGCGCCGCCTATGTTGCCCGTGTACGCCGAGAAAGCGGCCTTTGCCATGCTAAGCTTGTCCTTGATTCCCATCGCTGGTGCACTTCCCGGGAGCGGTTCAACCGCGCGGCTTGATCTCTATCTTCATCTCTGCGATCGTGACAGGCTGCCCGTCCGGCTCGAAGGAGATCCAGTTGTTCTTCTTCTTCAGGGCGACGTTGAGGAGCTTGCTCTGCACCTCGCTGATGCCCTGGTCCACCTGCACCGAGCGCTTGTAGCCGTTGAGGTTGTAGAAGACGTCATAGGACTGGTTGAGCCGTTTCGCGAAATCGAGCGTGAGGTTGAGGTCCGTCCTGTTCTGCATGAGGTCCTGGTACTGCTGGTCAGAGAGGTCGAAGTAGTAGACAGGATAGTTGATGTCCTTGAGGTGCGTCTGCACGCTGATGCTGTCGATGAGGTATGTGCCGGATGCGGTCTGGAACGATAGGCTGTTGTCCCCTGTAGCGAGCGCGTTGTTCGAGAGCTGCACGACGTTGATCATGCCGCAGTCAGGCACCCCCTGGTAGATGCTTCTCGCGTTGAGGGTGATGGACAGCGGTCCGACCTGCGAGGCCTTGCAGTCGGGGAAGAACCGTAGGTCCGCGCTCTGCATGGCATCGATCTCGTCGCTCGAGATGAAGAACGTTGTCGCGCTCTGCTGCTTGGTCGTGTCCGTCACGTCCCCGACGATCTTGGCGTTCTCGATGCCGTAGGCGTTCGTCTTCCAGAACTGCGCGCCCACACCCGATACGGAGAAGGTCAGGGTGTTCGTCATCGCGAGGATGGTCTTTGGGATCGTGATGGGCTCGACGTTGTAGGTGTCCATCGCCTTCTGGTAGATGTCGTGCCCGTTGAGCATGACCGTCAGCGTCCCGGAATGCTCGTTCGCGCCGAACGTCAGCAGGAGGTTGCTCGTGTCCTGGAGGTCGTTCACCGAGAAGGTGAGGGTCTTGTCCTCCTTGGTGAAGATGTTGTTCTTGACAATGAAGGGGTTGAACGAGGCTATCTGCTGCGACGCAGTCGTGCGCAGCAGCGAGAACGATGGCAGGTCGTGGTCGCACTCCTTGTTCTGGCAGATGGGCAGGTTGATGTAGTTGAGGAGTCCGGGGCGTTCGTCCATCAGGAGGACGTAGGAGGCCTTGTACGTCGTGGTCTCGTTCGCATAGGTGATGTTCCCGTTGAGGAGGCTCTCCCGCACGCCGGGAGGCACGAAGAGGAGGTAGAGGAGCACGAACAGCCCGAGGAGCGCCAAAAGTATCGCAGCAGAACTTCCTGTTTCCTGGCCTTTCTTTTTCATGGTGTATGCCTCAAGCCTTCGGTCTCTATAAATCTTATACTAATATATCTTTTTCTGATACTATCTATTTATATATTTTTCTTTTTGGCATTCCTCCCTTTCCAAGAATCCCCGCTTCAGAACCTTTTTATAGGACAGGGCATCGCAAGACCGCAATGGACCTCGTGCTGGCAGGGGAGGCGCTACGGATCCTTCGGCGCAGGCTGCATGTCCTCAGGCGCGGCCTGCCGGCCTATCCGGGGACGGCCGAAGAAGTTGTCTCACAGATTCTCGACGCCTGCTGGAACCGGGAGGAAGGGTTCTACATGGTCAGCTCCGGCCATTTCCGCCAGTTCTATGTCCGCGATTTCGCCTGGGTGGTGCGCGCCCTCATCGCTCTCGGCCATAAGGAGGAGGTGAGAAAGACCCTGTCCTACGCCCTGGAGCGCTTCAGCCGGGCAGGCCGCATCACCACGACGATCACCCCAAAGGGCCGGCCTTTCGACTTCCCCATCTATGCGCCCGACTCCCTGGGCTACCTGCTCTACAGCCTCTCCGAGCTCGGCGACAGCGCGCTCGTCGCGCAGCATCGCGACCTTCTCGACAAGGAGATAGCCTATTTCGCCGAGAACGTCATAGAGGAGGACACGGGCCTTGTCAGGACGGACCGCCACTTCTCCTCCATGAAGGACTATGCGAAGCGAAAGGGCGCCTCCTACGATCTTTGCATGGCCTACCTCGTGCAGAGGCACGGGAAGGCCCTGGGTCTCGCGACGCCTCTTGCGGCATACGATTTCCGAAAGCTCATCATGGAGCATTACTTCCATCCGGACGGCTACTTCCTAGACGACCGCTCAGGGGCCACGCATATCGCGGGCGACGCGCAGGTCACCCCCTTCTGGACCGGACTTGTCACGGACAGGGCCGTCTTCGACCGGGTGCGTACCGCCCTCGACCGTGAAGGGCTAAACTATCCCCTGGCCCTCCGCTACACCGCACGCAGAAAGGTCGACCACGCCATGATCATGGTCGAGCTCGTCAACATGGACTATGAGAGGGACGTGCTCTGGGCGCACCTGGGCATGATGTGGATCGAGGTGCTCCTCGGCTACGACAAGGCATTGCTCGACGAGGAGATGGCCAAGTACGAGGCCGTCATCACCCGCTACAGGAATTTCCTCGAGGTCTACTATCCGGACATGTCGCCCTTCCGCGGACCCTTCTACATCGCGGACGATTCCATGATTTGGTCCGCCGTGTGGCTCGCGGTAAAGAAGGGGAAGCTTTCGCCGCGCGCTGCATAGGCAGCTACTTCCTCTTCGTGTAGAGCGTGACCGGGACGTAGGGGTTCGGCCAGACCGTGCGCAGGCGCGGCAGCTTCTCAGGCAGGAAGACGTTGTTGTACACGGCGATCGTCACGTCGTCCGAAAGCTGCGCGAGCAACGTGTCCTGGAACTTCCGCCATTCCTTGTCCGGGTTGATGAAGACGAAATCATAGCCTGAGAGGTCGAAGTCCTCGAACCTCCCTTCGAGCAAGGTGCCCCCCGCGCCGAGCTCTTTCTGCATCTCGAGCCCCGCAGCATGCACGTCGTGGTCGTACTCTATGCCGAAAGCCTCGGTGAACAAGGACGCTATGAAAACCACGGTCCCGTCCCCGCTGCCGAGGTCCATGAACTTCCTGTACCTGGAGAGATCGAGCATCCTGAACGCCTTGTACACGAGCTTTTCCTGCGAAAAGCCCCATATCCCGACGTCCGTGTCGCGGTACGCGCTCTTCAGCTTCTCCTTGCGCAGGCGCGCGATCGCGGAGAGCATCTCTTCAGGGTCATCCTCTGCCATCCTTCACTTCCTCGTGCGCATATGCTTGCCTTCCTCCACGAGCAGCGCGTGGAACTCCTGCAGCTCTTCCACGGCGAAACCGCGCGCCTCCACCATCTCCCTTATCTGCTCGTACCCTTCGCCTCCTTTGGTGATCCCCTCGCGTGAGAATATCCTGAAGGTGTAGGCGTCCACCACGAACACCCGCCCGCCGTAGGCATAGGAAAGCATCGCGTCCGCCGTCTCCGGGCCCACGCCCCAGAGCGAGAGCAGTTCCTCGCGCGAGGGCGTCCTGCCCCCGAGATCCAGGTAAAAGGCGGAGAACCCTCTGAGCTTTTTCGCCTTCTGCCGGAAGTAGCCGCTCGGCCTGATCAGCCCCGAAAGCGTTTCCTGATCGAGCGCAACGATGCCCCGTGCCGACAATGCCCCCGCTTCCTTGAGATTGCGGAGCGCCTGCTCCACGTTCTGCCAGTTCGTGTTCTGGGTGAGGATGGCCCCGGCGCAGATCTCGAAACGTTGCGCAGGTGTTCTCGGGTAGGTATAATCGCCCGGATGGTAACCCTGTATCGAGCCAGTCTTGGTAGGATTGGTACCTTTTACCCAAAGCAGCGGCCACCATCCCTGCGGTCCGTAGCGGGAGAGGAGCGTCCGGTAGAGCTTCCTGACTGGATCCATCGTATGTGCGGATAGGGGACACGTCCGGGACCTTATCTATTTTTCCTTCCTCATAGCCTCTGCGAAAGAACTACAAAAAAGGATATGCCACGTCTTATATGGCCTGCGCCGATGTCCTTTTCCATGGCGGAGAAGATTGCTTTCCTCACTTCATATCTCCCCTCGCTGGGGGGTTCAGAGTTCGCCAACGCGGAACTCGCTTCTGGCCTCAAACGAAGGGGGCATGAGGTAATCGTCATCTCCCAGCCCTACGACGGGGATAAGGAATATGACCTCATATCAGAAAAGGATATGGGGATACCGGTAACCCGTGTTCCCTACACCTTCGGTTATGGAGGAATACCCCCAGCCCCGGAGCAGACAGCCACTGTTAACGCTTTCGTCGCAGAACAGCTGGAGAGGAACAGACCCGATGCCGTCATCCTCGGGCACGATTCCTGGTCATGGTATCGCATGGCAGCCAGGGGACTGGACCTCCCGACGATACAGTATCTCCATGGGACGCCTACGAGAGCGCTTGCCCAGGGCATCTTCACTCCGGAAAAGACTGTCGAATTCCTGGATAATATCCGGGACGCGGATCACGTCATCGTAGTAGCCGAGCATTTTCGGCAGCTCATGATCGCGTATGGAATACCGAAAAGCGATATAACGACTGTCTACAACGGTGTGGATTTTTCCTTGTTCAACACTTCGTACAGCCAGGAAGAGCTCTCGACGCTGCGCGCCGGGCTCGAAATACCTGCAGATGCAAAAGTTGTCATGCACGCGTCCAACCATTATCCGGTCAAGAGGGTAACGGATATCGCCGCATCGGCAGAGCATGTGATCGCTGAGATGCCCAATGTCTTCTACCTGATAGTAGGTGAGGGTCCTGAAACGGCGCTCCTTAAGGAGACGATTGGCCAATCGCCATACGCATCCCATTTCAGGGTACCGGGCAAAGTGCCTTATAGCGAAATGCCCAAGCATATGCTCATAAGCGACCTCTTCGTCCTAGCATCGGAATCGGAAGGCTATCCACGGGTGGGGGCCGAAGCGCAGGCCATCGGTCTTCCCCTCCTCATCTCCGACATGCCCGCAGGGCTGGAGCAGACGGCGCAGGGGAAATACGGGTTCACCTTCTCGATGGGAAACATCGGAGACCTTGCTGGAAAGACTATGGAAATCCTTTCCATGTCTCCGGACGCGCTCGGCAGGATGACGGACCGGGCTGAAGCTTACGTGTCCAGGCATCTCTCCCGGGCCCACCAGCTCGACAGCGTGGAGGCCATCATCGGGAAAGTCCTCGGGAAGGGGAAAACCTATTTCAAGGCGGCTGCAGGCTTCTACTCTATCATCTAGACGGCGTCAGGGACTTCGTTGGAAGAAGGGCGTACATCGGCTCCTGCCCTGGCGCCTCCCTTTTATATTGGACAGGAACCAAAAACAACAAGCTTTTTATAGCCCCCGCGATTGCTCTTTTATAGGGGGAAGATGGAAGTCACCATAGACAACTACGATCTGGACCTGTCTGGCCTCATCGCCCAGATAGGGGAGGAGAGGCCCAGACGCGTCCTCCTCCAGCTGCCGGACGGCTTCAAGTACAGCTCATCGAGGATCCTTGCGCCCCTCAGGGAGCGCTTCCCAGACACCCTCTTCTACGTCTGGCTCAACACGGACTACGGTTCCTGCGACATGCCCCTTGGCCTGGAGAGGCTCAACTTCGACCTGCTCGTCCATTTCGGCCATGCGCAGTGGAGGTAGGGCGGATGGAGCTCACCTTCCTAGGCACCTCCTCTATGGTCCCGACAAGGGACCGCAACCACACGGCATTGCATGTGGACTTCGGCAGGTTCGCCTTCCTCTTCGACTGCGGCGAGGGCACCCAGCGCCAGCTGCGCATCGCAAATCTCCGCCTGCAGAAGATCGCCGCAGTCTTCATCTCGCACTGGCACGGCGACCACGTGCTCGGCCTTCCCGGTCTCATCCAGACCATGGCCGCGCAGGGCTACCAGGGCAGGCTCCACATCATCGGCCCGAAGGGGACGAAGGAGCGCCTCGGCCACCTCTTCGACGCCTACATCTTCGATAAGGAGATAGCTCTCGAGATCAAGGAGATCGAGAAGGACGGGCCGGTGTTGAGGAAGGAGGATATCGCCGTCTCGGCGTATCTCCTAGTGCATGGGATCGACTCCTACGGTTTCCTGGTGAAGGAGCAGGACAGGCGTAAGATCGACGCCGCTGCGGTCAGGAAGCTCGGCATCGCAGGCGAGGCGATAGGGCTGCTGCAGCGGGGGAAGCCCGTCACGCACAAGAAGAGGAAGGTCCTCCCTGACGAGGTCTCGAAGGTCGTCCCGGGCAGGCGACTCGGCATCATCGCCGATACCGCGATTTCACAAAACTTATTAAAGGTGGGCAAGGACGTTGACCTCCTCGTCTGCGAATCGACCTATGGGGGGGATCTGGAGGACAAGGCAGCAGAGCACCAGCACCTGACAGCATCGCAGGCCGCCCGTGCGGCGGCAGAGGCCGGCGCGAGGCGCCTCGTGCTGACCCACTTCTCCTCGCGCTACAAGGAGGTCGACGCGCTGGTCGCCGAGGCGCGGGGCATCTTCCCTGAAACGATCGCTGCGTACGATTTCATGAGACTCAAGGTATGAGGCTGACCGTCATGGACATGGACAAGATCTACGGCACATGCAAGAAACCGCTCGTCAAGGGCATCCTGATCGCGCTGCTCATACTCAGCGTCATGACCGTAGCGTACCAGTACCGTGTGCAGGCGAACAACCTGCCTGCCATGAACACCTATGCGACCAAGCAGGTGCTCGGCTTCTACCAGTCCCAGCTCCAGCAGCAGGTGGCCCAGAAGTACGCCTATCTCCCCGCCGCGCAGCAGACGAGCCTCGTCAACCAGCAGCTGCAGCAGTACGTCTCGCAGAACAAGGCCCAGATCGACAGCGAGATCGCGACGGTCGCCGACAGCCTCAAGTCGCACTACAAGGGCCCCGACAATACCACCTACCTGCTCGGCATCGACCCCTATCTCCAGTACTACTACGCCCAGAACTATCTCAAGACGGGGACCGCCGGCGACAAGATCATCAACGGGCAGCCCTATGTCACACAGCGCAATGGCCGCTTGGGGCAGTCTGCCGGCTTCCGCCTCATCCCCTTCATCGCCGCAGAGTGGGACAAGCTCGTCAACCTCTTCTACCCCGGCACGCCGCTGATGCGCTCGATGTTCTTCTACCCTGCGATCCTCTCCATGCTCGCCATGATCCCTGCCTTCTTCCTGGGCAGGAGGCTCTCGGGCGGAAGCCTCGGCGGCTTTACCGCCGCCATGCTCCTCGCCGTCGCACAGTCCGTGATCTTCCGTACCTCTGCGGGCTTCTACGACAACGACCAGTACAACTTCATCATGCCCCTGCTCATCCTCTGGCTGCTCGTCGAGGCATGGCATGCCGATAGCCCCTGGAAGACGAAGCTCTATGCGGCCCTCTCCGGTCTTTCGATAGCGGTCTACATGTTCCTCTGGACAGGGTTCTGGTACACCAACCTCTTCATCATCGGGGCGATCCTGGGCTATGTCGTCTACCTGGCCGTGCGCCATTTCGCCCTGCATAAGAAGATGGAAGGGTTCTTCGCAGGAAAGGACATGCGTCATGTCCTCTCGGTGCTCGGCTCCTACTTCCTCTCGAGCGTCGTCTTCATCGCGTTCATCGGGTTCCTCATCCCCGACCAGACTGCCTTCGGTGTGCTCAAGGACTATTTCGCCTCCTACGTCGCACCCTTCTGGTTCATCCAGTACCAGGCGGTCGGCGTGACCACCATCTGGCCGAACGTCCTGACCACGGTCGCCGAGCTCGGGACAGGAAACGTCGCGAGCGTCGTCGCGGCCAGCGGCGGGACGCTGCTCTACCTCTTCGCCTTCCTGGGGATTGCCGCGAGCTACCTCACCTTCAAGAAGGAGGCGACGAGGATAGAGTACTGGTTCGCCGGCATCGTCGCGGCGTGGTACGGCATCCTCCTCTTCTTCACCATGACGAAGTCGACGAACGGCCTCATCGCAGGCGTCCAGCACATGGTACTCGGGAGCACGTTCGTCTACCTCTTCCTGCTGATGCTCCCGCTGCTCGCGGCGTTCGTCCTCACCTACATACGCAAGGACTACCATGCCGACCTCTTCTTCCCGCTCCTCATCACCATCTTCTTCGCAGGCACCCTGTATGCCGCGATGAACGGGACACGCTTCACCGCGCTCCACATCCTCTACGTGGCGATGGCGATCGGCATCGCGGCAGAGAAGCTGCTCGAGCTCTCAGGCATGCTCGGAGGCCCGCTCAACATCGATCCGCGTCTCCTCAAGATCGCCGGGGTGATCGTGCTGCTCTTCCTCATCCTCTACGTGCCCGCGCCCATGGTGCAGGGCTGGAACCAGGCGACGAACCTCGTCCCGAGCTTCAACGACGCATGGTACAATACGCTCAGCGTCATCAAGGCGGATCCGAACAACGCGATCATCACCTCGTGGTGGGACTTCGGCCACTGGTTCTACTCCATGACAGGGAAGTCCGTCACCTTCGACGGAGGCGACCAGGGCAACCGCATACACTGGGTAGGGGAAGTGCTCCTCACGAACAACGAGACCAAGGCCGTCGACATCCTGCGGATGCTCAACTGCGGGCAGAACCAGGCCTACAACGTGCTCTACAACGCGACGAACAACAACAGCTACAGGGCGGTCACAATCGTGCAGAAGATCATCTACCAGTCGCGCTCGCAGGCCGCAGCGACCCTTGCCGCAGACAACATATCGAAGGCCACGGCTGACCAGGTGCTCAACTACACGCACTGCACGGACCTCTACGACCAGTTCTTCATAGCGTCGCAGGACATGATAGGCAAGGCTCCGGTATGGGCGCACTTCGGCATCTGGAACTTCACGCGGGCGGACATCTACAACAAGGTCGACAACAGCGCGAACAAGCAGGTAGGCGTCAACATCCTCATGCAGCAGTACAACTACACCCTGCCTGACGCCGAGACCACCTATGACGCGATAAAGAACACCTCCGGCGACCAGTGGATAGCGCCATGGCCGGGCTACCTGGGCTCGCCGGCGAGCTGCACCGGGTCAGGGGACCTGCTCACCTGCAGCAACGGCATCCTCGTGAACATGACCACCATGACCGCGTACGCCCTGACGACGAACGGCATGCTCTATCCGCAGGTCTTCACCTACGAAAAGAACGGTACCGTCGAGAAGAAGGTCATGGCCTCGCGTCTCCTCACGCCGGCGACCGGTGCGATCCTCTACCAGGACCAGGGCAGCTACATGCTGCAGATGTCCGATCCGGACCTCGCGGACTCCATCTTCACCAGGATGTTCTTCTTCCAGGGCGCGGGCCTCAAGTACTTCAAGCTGCTCAAGCACACGACGGCAGTGGACGGCACGAACATCTACCTCTACAAGCTGGACTGGAACGAGACCCTCTCCTGGTGGGACCATTGAATGGTGAAGGCGGCATGGATGTCGTGGTGGTGCCTGCGTACAATGAGGAGTACACGATAAGGAAGGTGCTCCTGGGGGCCCTGCAGTACTGCTCCTCTGTCGTCGTCGTGAACGACGGCTCGAGCGACCGCACGAAAGAGGTGGTGGAGGAGGTCATGCGGCGCCACCCCGAGATCCGCCTGCTCTCCCATGTCATCAACATGGGCAAGGGCGCGGCGCTCAAGACCGGCACGGAGTTCGCGGTCAACGAGCTCAAGGCAGGGCGCATCGTCTTCCTCGACGCAGACCTGCAGCACCGGCCTGAGGACATCCCCCGCATGCTCGGGAAGCTGTCCGATGCCGACATCGTCTTCGGCTGCCGGCGCCTCGACAGGCGCATGCCCCTCCTCTTCCGCGTAGGCAACGCCGTCCTCAATCTCGCCATCCGCGTCCTCTACGGAGTGAGGATACCGGACAGCCAGTCGGGCTACCGCGCGTTCCTCGCGTCCGCCTACCCTAAGATCCGATGGGATGCGACCGACTACAGCGTGGAGTCCGAGATCATCGCGAACGTTGGCAGGCACCGGCTCAGGTATGCAGTCCTCCCCATCGAGACCATCTACAACGACCGCTATAAGGGGACGACCATCACCGACGGGATGAAGATCGTCTTCGACATGGTCGTATGGAAATTCCGATGAGAGGGATTGCCGGCTATCTGGACGCGTATCTCCGTCTCTCCGCTTTCCTCGCCGACCCCTCGCACAACGGCCTGCAGGTCGAGGCGCGGCGTCCTGTAAGACGGATCGTCACGGCGGTCGACGCTACTGTCGCCGCTGCAAAGCATGCCGCCGATGCGAAGGCCGACCTCCTCCTCGTCCACCACGGCATAAGCTTCCGGGACTCCCTCGCCTACCTCACCGGCAGGAACTACGCGATCCTCAAGGTCCTCCTCGACAGCGGGATCGGCCTCTACGCCGCGCACGCTCCCCTGGACGCGCATCCCGTCGTCGGGAACAACGCGGTGATGACGAGGCTGCTCGGCCTCAAGGGCGTGGCGCCTTTCGGCGAGGACAGGGGTCTCTCCTGGGGGCTTGCCGGAACGCTGCCTAAAGCCTTGAAACCTGATGCCTTCCTTTCGCTGGTCGAAAAGCGCATCGCGAAAGCCCCTTACGCTTACCTTCCCCATCCGGTAAAGAAGGTCGCCATCGTCTCCGGAGGCGGGGCGTCCTTCCTTGCCGAGGCGAAAGCCAAAGGCTACGATACCCTGCTTACCGGCGAGACCTCGCACACCGCTGCGGTCACGGCCAGGGACCTCTCCTTCAACCTCGTCTGCGCAGGCCATTACGCGACCGAGGTCTTCGGCGTCCAGGCCCTGGGCGCGCACCTGAAGAGGAAGTTCGGCGTAGCGGTCTCCTTCTTCGACGATCCGACCGGCTTATGAGCAGGACCCCGATCTATGGTCTCCAACCATTAGTACGCATGCCATTATCCCTTCCGAAAAGCAGAATCTTTTTATAGTGCATACCTCCTCGCAAGGAGTGATAGCGGGGGTGGGGACTCCGGTTCCCGGCAGCGATGGGAGGAAAGGGCATAGACACACCGCTTCCCGAAGGGGAGGGCTATGACGAGTACAATGTTCTGCAAGATGCTGTTGCGGACCGCCTCCTGGAGATCCTCTTCAACTATGGGCCTGAGCGATACTTCTTTGCCGTCTCCCATCTCGCCGACGCCGACGGCCTTTCCGGCGAGACGGGCGCGACCATCGGCATGCGCTCCCTCGCGGACATGGTCGGGAACAACGGCGTAAAAGTGGACTCCGAGCGCGTCATGGGCATAGAGACCGATCCTGGCGCGAAGGCCAGCCTGGAGAGCATCCACGCACGTCTTTCGGAAGGGGGGGAAGGGCATTTCCTCTTTTCCGACCTCGGAAGCCTCGATCCCATGGACCTTCCCGGACTGTATCCGGAAGGCACCGTCGTGCTGGACCATCATCAGCCGCGCCCTTCGCCTTCCGGCGTCTTCTATCTCAACCCGAACGCGCATGGCATCGACGGGGGGAAAGAGCTCTCGGCTGGCGCTGCGACCGCCTTCCTCTTCAACGCTGTCGGCGATAGGCTGCTCAAGATGTATGCCGGCGACCCCTCGACCGAGAAGCAGCGTAAGCGTCTCGAGGAGCGCCTCACCTACTCGACGGTCATCGGCATCGCGGGCTCTGCGGCAGACCAGCAGTCCGTCGCCGGAGCGAACGCCGCGCTCTACCATTACCTCGAACGTAAGCACATGATCTCTTGGGTCGACAGTCCCCTCTACGGCTATTTCTTAAAGCCCCTGCAGAAGGCAGTGGCGGAGAGCGACATCCCCTTCAACCTCAAGTACCGGCCGCCGACCTTCCCCGAAGCGGCGAAGGCGCTCGGCGGAGTGTACGAAAAGAATATCTCCGGTTGGCTCGACAAGCACTACCGCCAGCTCAAGTTCCTCCTTGCCGTCGGCCCGGGCAACAAGGCCGGTACGAACCAGCAGTATCTCGACTACCTCACCGGAGACGAGGTCGGAAAGCTCAACGCCGTCAGCCAGGACGCGCTCGACAGGACGCTCATTATGGACAGCAGGGATGGCCGCTACCTCACCGATCCTGACGGCGGCGTCATGCCTGTCGTGTTCGACGACTATACCGACGATTACCACCGCGGAAGCGACCGCACGGCCAAGGCCAACATCTTCCTCCGTTCGATCGGCATCGACCCGGACAGCCGGATGAGCGAGCTCACCGACGACCAGAGAGGCAGGCTTCTCGCCAAGTACGTCAATAGCGTCGTCGCATTCTCCGAGCCTGTATTCAGGGAAAGCTACCTATCGCAGCTGCATAAGGGCCAGTACGTGATCGCATGGGAGGGGTCGAGGGTCTTTTCCGGCCTCTCGATAGCCGAGATCGCGAACCTCATGACCTCGACATCCAAGCTCGGCCATGGCCCGTTGTTCAACGCGGCGGTCGCGCTTGATCTCGATCTCCCCTTGACCAGGACAGAGATCGCCGCGCTTGAAAAAGAGGGTTTCGGCAAGTGGCAGGATCGTGAGGACATCTTCTCCCGGCTCAAGGAGATCCATCTCGAATACCGGCATACGATCTCTCAGGGCATGGGCATGGTCGAGGAGATGATCTTCGACAAGGGCATGATGCGTCATATCACGAAGACGATGCATTACCTCCCGCTCGACACGCTCGCCGATGAGCTCAAGGTCCCGAGCATCCTCCCCTTCACCGGCGTCTTCGGCGGCATCGTCGCGAACGTCGGCATGCTCCCCGGACGCCACGGCATCCTCTTCACCGGCGCCCCTGCCTATGGCCATCAGAGGAAGATATCGGGAAGGGCCAACCTCGCCTACGGCGAGAGCATACATCTCGGGGAGTTCTTTTCAGACATGAAAGAGGCCGGCATCGTGGAGAGCGGCGGCGGACATCCGACGGCGTCGTCGTGCTATCTCGAGGAGGACATGGTACCCGAGTTCTTCGACGCTGTCAAGGAGTACGAATTCGACCGGGAGCTGGTGCACCGATGAGCATGCTCGGGCCCGAGGCGAAGATAAGAGGCTCCGAGAAGGATCATGTGAAAGCGCTCTTCGAAGCAGGCGTCTCGTCCCTCTATCCCATATTCTACGGTGCGGAGGACTTCGTCATCCTTTCCCACGAGGGTGAGGGGAAGGGCACGACCATCATCCCTGTAGACATGCTCAGGGACAGGTACGGCCGTATCTTCTCCGCGGAGGGCCTTGCCGACGGCCATGACCGGTGGGTGGCCATCCCCGACCTGATACTTGTCCAGCATACGGGTGAGGCGCTGGTCGCCATGCCCATGGATATGAAGTCCACCGCTTCTGTGGACTCCTCGTTCGCTCCGAGCCAGCCGAGCGCGATCAACCTCTCCTATCTCATAGCACATTCCAGGCTTCTCTTCGAGATCCTCGACGACCTGCGGCATGGGAGCGGCCTTCCCCTCATGGTCGCCGACGGCGCCTATCTCTCCATGAAGCCTTTCCAGATGAAGAGGCATCCGGGGCTCGAGGACATGGTATCGTCCTACCTTGCCAGGAAAGGGGCGACCGGCGGGCTGCTCTTCGACAAGGATGCGCTCTGGCTCGATCCGGACACGGCCTCGCCGGTGACGATCGATGCGCCCCACACGATTGAGCATATCTCCAGGAACACCTACTATGCGGAGCTGGGCCATATCAAGAACCTCATAGAGACGAAAGGCTATTTCCCTGTGGCGGTGCTCGGCATCGCAGGCTTCCACCAGGACGGGGTGGCCAACGTGCAGTTCGAGTACCATCCCCTAAAAGAGGTTACCACCTCTGCGCCTGACCTGTCGGACCTTCGCGAGGAGCTGCGCGCCATAAAGGGGATGACCCCTTCGGAACTGGCCAGGTACGGGTACAGCAATCTTCTGGATCGCTATATCACGAACCTCAAAGAGGCCTACGACAGGATACATCTCTCCTACGACAGGCTGCAGAAGACTCTCGTCAGGACCGTGACCAAACGCGACGGGATTGAGGACCGGCTGAGGAAGTACCAGGAGGACAAGCGCTTTGCAGAGGTGGAGGAGACACGTCTGACGCTGTTCGAGGCCTACGACAGGCAGAAGAGGAAGGTGAAGCGCCTCCTGGAGGAGCAGGAAAGGGCCGTCGGCGCCGACGCCGGACATATCGCAAGGGCTCTCGTCGAGGAGAGCTACGGGATGGAGCAGCGGAAGAAGGCACTGACGAACTACAACAAGAAGCCTATCGTCCGTCGCTACAATGCCTTACGGAAAGGGAAGACGACGCTCGAGAAGGAAAAGAACACGCTCACCGCGCAGATCGCGGCCTACGAAAAAGAGCTCTCCGCGAGCGGTGCCGAGATGATGGCTCTGCTCGGCAAGCTCTCCGAGAAGCGGGAGGACGCCTATCGACGCCTGCGCTACAGTTGGTACACGCCGGAAGGCTATCAGATGATAGAGGATCTCCGGGAGGAGATAGTCGGCCATCTGGAGAGGAGCATCAAAGCGCTGGAGAGGAAATACCGTACCAGGCGCTCCAGGGATCGCAGTCTCAACCGCAGGCTTGCGGAGGCGCGAAGCGGTCTCCTCTTCCCCATCGCGCCCTCACCGCTCGATGCCGTAGAGCCGCAGATTCTCTACCTGGCGCTTGACGGAGACGATGTCTACAAGATCAGGGTCTTCCCTGTCATGCAGGTCCCCGATATCTCGAAGCAGTAGGCTGGCAGGGGAAGCAAAAAGGTTATAAGCCTGCATTCCCCGGGAAGTCGTCATGGCCTCCTTACCCGACGAGAGCTCGAAGCGTTTCATCGCCGTCCTGAACAAGAAGGTCGAGCCTGGCCGCCTCATGAACGCTCTGGGCCATATCGCGGCTGGTCTTGCAGGCGGCTCCGGAAGGTCGGATGAGATGTGCTTCCTGCAGTATCGGGACAGGGATGGCGGGACCCATCCGGACATCTCCCATTTCCCCTTCATAGTGCTCGCCGCGGACAATTCGAACAGGATCCGCAAGGTACGCGACGAGTGCATCAGGAGGCGGATCCCCTTCTCCGACTTCACGAGCACGATGACGATCGGCACGTCGCAGGAACAGATGGATGCCACTGCCGGGACTCCTGGAGAGGAGCTGGAGTATTATGCGATCGCCCTGTTCGGCCCTACCGACGAATTGAAGGAATTCACCGGCAGGTTCTCGCTGTACCGCTAGGCTCTGCATCTCTCTGACAAATGACAAGTTTTTTAAACTGACGATGCCCATGGCAATGACAGGTGATCGTGCATGGGCGTCATGGACAGGCTCAAATTCTGGAAGAAGGACGATAGTTTCGGCGCTCCGCTGAACAAGGACGCGTTCGCTGACCTGGGCAAGGACAGCCTCCAGGAGAATTTCGAGATAGGTGGGGACGCGGACCAGGGCCCGTTCGGCCGCCAGCCGGAGCAGCATCCGCTCGACGATCCTGTCAGCGCTTCCCAGATACTCCGCCGCGGCACCGTCCAGGAGCAGCCGCAGATGTCGGGTGGCTACGGCAGCCGCCAGGACCTCATCTCCAAGGACATCGAGGTGGTCTCGGCCAAGCTCGATGCCCTCCGTTCCACGCTCGACAGCATGAACCAGCGCATCGCCAACATCGAGCGCATCGCCGAGAAGGAGCAGAGCCGCCCGCGCTACTAGCGATGGAGAAGAGGACAGGGCTCTGGCTTCTCATAGCAGAGATCGCCGCGCTCATCGCGCTCGACCAGCTGCTCAAGCACACGCTCTTCTCCTTTCCGGTCCTCCCCTGGCTCGGCATAGAGCTCGCGACGAACACGGGTGCGGGCTTCAGCCTCTTCACCGGCGAGACGGCGGTCCTCGCCCTGGTCACGGTCGCGTTCCTCGCCTTCCTCGCCTACCTGTTCGTGCGCGAGCGCGTATTTTGCACTCCCCTGCAGTACGCCTACGGCCTCGTCGCGGCAGGCGCTCTCTCCAACCTCTTCGACCGGCTGGTCATGGGCCATGTCGTAGACTACATCCGTGTGGGCTCCTTCCCCATCTTCAACCTTGCGGACAGCGCGCTCGTCATAGGCGTGGTCTGGATAATCGTCGACGCGTTCTTCCGGAAGTAGTTCACCAGCGTGCCGTATCCAGGTGCAGCCAGTAGCCCACATGCTTGACCGCAATGTGCAGGACGAAGAAGAGCGCGAGCGTCGGGACGAGGGAGAGCCATGGCAGCGGGTAGGCGATCTCCAGGAGCAGGAACGCCCCGATGACCCAGTCGATCTGGTCGAAAGGTATCCATGGCCTGCTCGACACGATGCCGAGCCGGCGCTTGATCGCGCTCTCGATGAGGTCCCCGAGCATCGCGCCTCCGCCGAGCAGCACGCCGACGAGCATGAAATCGGCGTAGGGGACAAGCGAGAGGTCGGAGAAGAACGGCACGGCCAGGAGCAGGTGCTGGATGAGCGCCATGGCCACTGCGAAAAGGATGCCGGCCACCACTCCCCTGACGGTCTTCTGTTTCCCGAGGAGCGCCCTTCCCCCTATCTTGAGCCCGCCGTCGAGCGGCACGTCGAGCAGGGGGAGCCCTCTGCACAGCACCGGCGCCATGTTCGCGAACGCCGCAGGCAGGAACAGGTAGAAGAGCGCTGCGAGGGGTATCATGCGGTTTTTTCAGGCTGTGCGGCTTATTAAACATTTCTAAGGAGGAGTATGGAGAAAGCAACCTTCTGCTCCCTCTCAGCAGGCCAAAAGATTTATAAACGGTATTTCCATCCCAACG
Organism: Candidatus Woesearchaeota archaeon; assembly: GCA_046704905.1. GTDB lineage: Archaea > Nanobdellota > Nanobdellia > Woesearchaeales > JAWAQC01 > JAWAQC01. The sequence continues at coordinate 9,687 of JBJKRA010000018.1, read as the reverse complement.
CTCCAGAGGTTATCCACAATGATTTCCCAGTTCCGATCCACCCAGAAAGTCTCCGGCGGCAAGTACCACGACTTCCGCAAGAAGCGGCTCGCCGACAAGGCGAGCGGCGCGTCGCTGACCAAGGTCGACGCCAGGCACAAGGTCAAGGCCGTAAAAACCCTCGGCGGCAACACCAAAGGCCGCGTGCTCGTCGCGGCTGTCGCGAACGTCCTCGACAGGAAGACCGGCAAGCACCAGAAGGCGAAGATCAAGGCGGTCCTCGAGAACAGCGCGAACCGCAACTACGTGCGCCGAAACATCGTGAACCTGGGCGCCGTGATCGACACCGAGCTCGGCAAGGCCAAGGTCACGTCACGTCCGGCGCAGGACGGCACCGTCAACGCGGTCCTGCTCTGAAGCGAAAAGCCTTTATATCTTCCCCTTCTTTTCGGGCCGTCGGTTGCTGGAGGTTGTAGTTTAACGGTTAGAATTCAGGACTGTGGATCCTGGGACGGGGGTTCGACTCCCCCTAACCTCCCCATCATGCTCACCTGAGGCGGACGATACCATGAAAGAACCCTTCGTTGCGATGCAGGAGAAATGGCAGGAGCGCTGGGCGAAGGCAGGCGTCTTCGCGACCAGGCAGCCGGGACGCGACAAGTACTACGTGCTCGAGATGTTCCCCTACCCGAGCAGCAAGCTCCATATGGGCCATCTCAGGAACTACTCCATCGGTGACGTCACCGCGCGCTACAGGCGCATGCGGGGCAACGAGGTCCTCTATCCCATGGGCTACGACGCCTTCGGCCTCCCTGCGGAGAACGCCGCGATAAAGAACCATATCAGCCCGAAGGATTGGACGCTCGCCAACATCGCGCATATCAGACAGCAGCAGAAGCGCATCGGCCTCTCCTATGATTGGGACAGGGAGGTCATCACCTGCCTGCCTGGCTACTACCGCTGGAACCAGAGGATCTTCCTGCAGATGATGGACAAGGGCCTCGCCTACAAGAAGGAGGCGCCCGTCAACTGGTGCCCCTCCTGCAACACGGTGCTGGCGAACGAGCAGGTCGTGGACGGCGCGTGCTGGCGCTGCCATTCCGACGTCGAGGAGAGGAATCTCAGCCAATGGTTCTTCAGGATAACGCAGTATGCGGACGAGCTGCTCGAGGGCCTGGAAGGGCTCGACTGGCCCGAGCGCGTCAAGACCATGCAACGGAACTGGATCGGCAGGAGCGATGGCGTCGACATCCATTTCAGGCTGGAGGGCACGGACACGATCCTGCCTGCCTACACCACGCGCTGCGATACCGTCTACAGCGTCACCTTCCTCGTGCTCGCGCCAGAGCACCCGCTCGTCGCGGAGCTCTGCAAGGGCCTGCCGGAGGAGAAGGCGGTGCAGGAGGTCGTCGAGAGGATAAAGAGGCAGACGAGCCTCGAGCGCACGAGCGAAGGCGGCAAGGACAAGCTCGGCGCCTTCACCGGCCGCTACGCGACGAACCCTGTCAACGGCGAGCGTATCCCCATCTGGGTCGCCAATTTCGTCCTCATGTACGGCACCGGCATCGTCATGGCCGATGCCCACGACCGGCGCGACTTCGAGTTCGCGAGGAAGTACGACATCCCGCTCAAGTTCGTCATCAGCCCGGACGGCAAGCCTATCGATCCCAAGGACGCCGAGGAAGCCGCGGTCGGGGACGGCATCCTCTTCGGATCGGGTGAGTGGAGCGGCATGAACAACCGCGAGGCCCTCGCGAAGATGCCGGATTGGCTCGAGAAGAACGCCTGGGGCACGAAGGCCGTCAACTACAAGCTGCGCGACTGGCTGATCTCGCGCCAGCGCTACTGGGGAACGCCCATACCGGTCGTCTACTGCGACGCCTGCGGCATCGTGCCCGTTCCCGAAAAGGACCTTCCTGTCACGCTTCCCGAGGACGTCAGCTTCACCGGCAAGGGCAATCCGCTCGCGACATCGGATTCCTTCGTCAACACGAAGTGCCCGAAATGCGGCCGTGCGGCGAAGCGCGAGACCGACACCATGGACACCTTCGTCGATTCGTCCTGGTACTTCCTGCGCTACATAGGAAAGACCGACGACGCTCCCTTCGATACCGATGCCGCGAAGAGGTGGATGCCCGTCGATCAGTACATCGGCGGCATCGAGCACGCGGTATTGCATCTGCTCTATGCACGCTTCTTCGTGAAAGTCCTGCGCGACCTCGGATACGTCAGCATAGACGAGCCCTTCCAGCGCCTGCTCCCTCAGGGCATGGTCGTCAAGGACGGCGCGAAGATGTCGAAGAGCCTCGGCAACGTCGTCGACCCCGACGAGATCATCAGCAGGTACGGCGCAGACACCGCGCGCGTCTTCATCCTCTTCGCGTCCTCCCCGGAGAAGGAGCTCGACTGGAGCGACCAGGGCGTCGAGGGCGTCTACCGCTTCCTCAAGAGGACATATGCGCTCCTCGAGCAGCCCCATGAGAAAGGCGCTACGAAGCCCTCCACCATGGAGGACCGTATCGTCCTCACTCACCTCCACCTCGCGATAAAGGAGCTGCCCTCGCTCATCGACGACTTCAGGTTCAACCTCGCGCTCGGCCGGCTCATGGAGCTCGGCGGTGCCGTCGGCAGGTACGCTTCCGGGAAGGCCGATCCGGTCATCTTTTCGAACGTGCTCTCCGCCTATGCGCTCCTGCTCTCTCCTTTCGCGCCGCATCTCGCTGAAGAGATGTGGGAACAGCTCGGCAACGAGGGTCTTGTCGCGGGGACGGCGTGGCCGGACTACGACGAGAGGCTCATCGACCGGCGTGCGCTCCTTGTCGAGACGATGGCAGAGGGCCTGGCGAGCGACGTCGAGCATGTCAAGCGCCTGGCGAAGATGGAGAAGCCTTCGGAGATCAAGGCAGTGCTCGCCTCGTCCTGGAAACGCAAGGCCGTCGCACAGATAAAGACGCTCATCGATGAGAAGAGGCCCATGGGCGAGATCATCAAGGCGGTCATGGCCGTCCACAGCAGGCCGGAGATCCCTGCAATGGTCCAGCGCTTCTTCAAGGATCTCTCCAGACTGCCCGAGGTCGTGATGACCGAAGAGGAGGAGCGGGCGGCGCTCGCCCTCGCCTCGCGCGACATCCCCTTTGCCGTAGAGTCCGAGGAGTCCTCGAAGGAGGACAAGGCGAAGAGCGCCATGCCGAACAAGCCGGCGCTGATACTGCGCTGATGGCGCCTGCTGCCTATACGCTAAAAGAGCTTCCTGAGGATTTCCTCGTCGAGGAGATCTTCTCTCCGAAGCTTTCTGGTCAGGGCAGGTACGCCTACTTCCTCCTGAAGAAGAGGGACCTCACGACGAGGATGGCCATAGGGAAGGCCGCTTCCGCCTTTGATGTCCCTGCGGGCCGCATAAACTACGCGGGCACAAAGGACCGGCGTGCAGCGACCGTCCAGCACATCTCCGTCAACGGCCTATCCCCTGGCCGCAGGAGAGACCTCGACCTCGGCGACTGCTCGCTGCATTATCTCGGCCAGTCCGACGAGCGTCTAAATCTCGGCGCCCACGAAGGCAACCGCTTCACCATCGTCGCGCGCGACATCGTAGGAGAATTTCCCATAGACCTTTCTTCCAATCCCAACTACTTCGGCACCCAGCGCTTCTCGAAAAAGAACGCCGATATCGGCCGCTCCGTGCTCCAAGGCGATTTTCGTGAGGCGATTGCGCTCGTCCGGGAGACCGACCCCCAGGCGATCGAAGAGCGTTTCGTCGGGCAGCATGCGTACGTCGAGGCCCTCCGCGCCCTGCCGGCAAAGATGCTTCGCATGTACGTCCACGCCTACCAGTCCCTGCTCTGGAACCGTGCGGTCTCCGGGATGGTCCGGACGCTTGCGCAAAAGAGCATAGAAGTCCCGCAGCCCTACGGCATCGCGCTCGCCTATCCTCTGGAGCCGCTTTTCCTCGATGCCGCCCTCCCCCTTGTCGCGCACGATCTCGATGAGGAGGCGGAAGAGGCGATGGGGAAGCTCGACGGGAAGGAAAGAGAGGCGTACGCCGCTGCCGTCGCGTCCATGGGGAAGGCCCTTGCCGACGACGGCCTCTCGCCGCGCTCGCTGCTCCTCCGCCAGTTCCCATCGCTCACCCCTGAGGCGAAGATGCGGCCGCTGTTCATCCCGCTCGATCTTTCTGCCGCCTGGGCAGATGACGACCTCCACCAGGGGAAGATGAAGGTCACGCTCTCGTTCACGCTTCCCGCATCGGCCTACGCCACCGTCGCTGCCGAAGCCCTGTTCGCGCCCCTTCTCCGATAGGTTTGCACAATCTTTATATACGCGTCTCCAGAAAGCGGAAATGAGGTGATCGATACATGACGCTCACGTCAACGAAACAGATGCTTCTTGCCGCGAAGAAGGGCGGCTACGCCATAGGCGCGTTCAACACGAGCGACCTCGAGATAACCAAGGCTATCCTCCGCGCTGCCGAAGAGCTGAAGGCACCGGTGATCCTCCAGACCTCGACAAGCGCTATCAATTACGCCGGCATCGAGGAGATGTACGCGATGGTCTCGACGATGGCGAAGAAGGTCAAGGTCCCGGTCGCGCTCCATCTGGACCACGGCCCGAGCCTCGCCTGGGCCAGGACCTGCATAAAGCATGGCTATACATCGGTCATGATCGACTCCTCCCATCTCCCGTTCAAGGAGAACGTCAGGGTCACGAGAAGCGTCGTGGATCTCGCCCATAAGCACCATATCCCCGTCGAGGCCGAGATCGGCCGCCTCCAGGGCGTCGAGGATAACATCAAGGTCAGCGAGAAGGACGCGATGTTCACCAGCGTGACAGAAGCGGTGGCGTTCGTCAGGCTCACCAGGTGCGACTCCCTCGCCGTGGCCGTAGGCACGAGCCACGGCGCCTACAAGTTCAAGGGCGCGTCGAGGCTCGACTTCCGCCGCATCGCGGAGATCGACGCGAGCCTGCCGAAGACCCCTCTCGTCCTCCATGGCGCATCCTCTGTCCCGCAGTCACTCGTCAGGAAGGCGGAGAAGTATGGGGCGAACCTGGCGAACGCGCACGGCGTGTCGTTCGATCACCTGAGGAAGGCGGTGAAGGCCGGCATCTGCAAGGTCAACACCGACACGGACCTCCGCATCGCCTTCGACGCAGGGGTACGGGCGCACCTGGCGGGCAATCCAAAGGACTTCGACCCGCGGGCGATCCTCGCCGACGTCATGGATATTATCTGCCAGACCGTCAAGGAGAAGATCAAGGTGCTGGGCAGCGACGGGAAGGCCTGAGAATAAGGACGCCCTTCACTCTGCGGAGTGATACCGCTCTTCCTCCGGCATCTGGAACTCCTTCTTTATCTTATCGGTGAAATTAATATTGTCTGTTGCCCAATAGGTTTTCATACGACTGAGCACTTCCGGCAGCATCGCACTATACGCATTGTCCAGCGGGATGACGTCGCGGTCCTCGAGCAGATAGAAGAAAGGACGCCGATCGACGGCTTTTGTATCTTCCGGGATGAGAAATGTCGGCATATGCCTGGCGGCGTTGAGGGCGAAGCGCGCTGCGGGATATTCTCCTTGTGTGGCGAGGTAACCCCCCATGACCGTCTCGATGATAAGGATGTCAATATGCTCTTTCTCGATGAGCTCTTCGAAGCCCTCCAGTGCCGAGGCCGTCTGCAGGTAGGCTGGCACATAGAGTATCTCCGGCTCATCCAGCGTGATATGGGACATGGTGTCGGTGTAGGGATGCGATTATTTAAGCCTTTCTCATATTTTTCCCCTCTCCAGTGACATCAGAAATGACGTACGCTTCCCGTATCCTCTTCTCGCCGTCGAACTTCTCGATGAGCGCGATGACCGACTTTCCTGTCATCCCCGCGATGCTCCTGCCCTCGACGATGGCCTTGCGCACCCCCGTCGAGGAGACCGTGCCGGAGCGGCGTATCCTCCTGACCGCGGCCTTCTTCCCGATGGCTGAGATGATGCTCTCCTTGTCCGTGTAGAGCACGTCGAAATCCCCGCATAGAGAGAAAAGGTTTCTCACGGACCCCGCTATCGACTTCCCATCGGGGACAGGGATCACGCGGACCCTTGAGGCGTCCATACCCTCCTCGGCGAGATACGCCTCGATCATCCGCTTCCTCTCTTCGCCGTCGAAGGGGTTCCTCTCCGTATCCCGCTCCTCTGCGCTGCCGACGGCGATGATCAGCTCATCCGCCTCGGAGAGTATCTTCTTTATCGCACTTAAGTGTCCCCTGTGCGGCGGATTGAATCTTCCCCAGTGCAGTGCGATCATGGTATCACCTCTTTTTGCAGGAACCTATTTATAGATTCCTTATCTACCCTTCCCTATGCAACAGCTCCTGACCCTGATGAAGGGCCCGCTTTCTCTTGACCTTGCAGCCGTCGTAGCGAATCCTGGCGGCGAGCCGCTCGATCGTCATCCGCTGCACGACGTCTATTCCGGCGGGATTCCGGACAAGCTTCCCGTCTTCATCCCAGAGGATTTCGGCAGGTTCTATGTTGTCGCCAACGGCAGTCCGGCCGTATTGCTCTTCGCCCCTTCTGCGCTGTATCTCAGCAAGGTCCACCCATGGGCAGAGAACACGAAGTACTTCTCCGTGCTCTCCACCCTCTATGGCCTGGATCTCGACCGCGTGGCTGTCTTCGGCGATGCGCCTATCACTTTCAGCCACCTCAGGCATGAGAGCCTCCATGACCTGTTCGCGTCGCTGAGTGACGAGGAGAGGCAAGGTCTCCGCGCTGCGGCTGAAGAATCCTTTGCAGACGGCTGGAAGCTGGAGGACGCGCTCGGTTCGGCGATGCTGTCAGAACTCGATTCTGAGGGCCCATTTCCCTCCATGGACAAGAATATGCAGTATCGTATCATCGACGAGTACATCGCATGCTTCTTCACCGTGCCTCATCGATTCGACCGATGGGAAGAACGTTATCTCCCTGTAGGCCTGCGCACCATGATGGAGGACCTCGGCTACAACATGGCCGATCCGCCCGAGCCGGTCTGGTAAAGAGAAAGCGTAGAGCAAGGGTAAGCCACCTTCTGTCGGCGTACTGGAAATCCGGAGATTTCCCTATGCGCCGCGGAGGCATTTGACTGCGCGTCCCAAAGGACTTGCACCGGCCGGGGCCGCCGTTTCATCCTTCCCTCCCCCTCTGCGGTCAGAGGGTTGTCTTGCGTCAGCTCGCGCCGACGCGTCGCGCTCATCATCCCTCCGGGGAGGGGGTTTTGTTTCTGTGCGGGAGCCGACCCTGTTGGGGTCCTGCCTTCCGGCAGCGGCCTTTTGACGGTGGATGGACTTTCCTCAGCGCATGCGCGCCGATAGCCTCCTCCTTGCCCTACGGAGAGGAGGGTATGCCCTGGCCGCTTTTAATCATTTCGGAGACGGGACCGCCATCTCGAAATGGAGCGCGTTGCTCGCGCCAGGAGAGAGATAGGTCTTGCCGTTCTTGGCGACATATGTCTGCGGGAGGAGCCTGTACCTCCCGTCCGTTATGGCGGCGACGGCGTCGCCGATCTCGCTCCTGACAGGGTCATTGATGAAGTGGTCGTAGAGCCACGTTTCCTCCTGCCCGTCCAGCAGGATCCTTGCGCCCCGGTCCTCTGTGCAGGACAGCGCATAGAACACCTCTATCTTGATCGAGAAAGCGGGCAACCCGTCCTTCGTGGTGGCGAAGAGCTCCTCGATCAGGGGCTTGAGGGGCGTCTTGACAGCATATTCCGCCTCATGCGCGCCTTCAGGCACCGGGGCCCTATACTCTGTGTTGGCGAGCGTCTCGAGGAACCCCTTTGCCGCGGCAGGATCCATTACCCTGAGGGAGTGGCTACAGGATATAAGAACTTTTCCCTACTTGATGATCTTCCTGCGCTGCAGGATCTCCTTGAACTCGGAGAAGCGCGGATCCTTCTTGACGAGCTCGAGGTCGCGCTTGTGCAGCCTCGTCAGGATGTCCTTGGTGAACTCGGTCAGCTTCCTGAAGTCCTCCCTGACGTCCTCAGGGAGGCCGTCCTCCTCCTCTGCCGCCTCGTCCATCTCCTCCTGGACCTCGTCGGACGGCGAGAAGAAGTCTCTCATGCGGTTGGAGAGGTTGGTGAAGAACCCTTCGGGCTTCTCCGCCATCTCGGCGAGCTCCTCGTCGTTGATGTCCTCCTCGTCCTCCGTCTCCGGCTTCTTCGCCTCGCGCAGCTTCCCGACCGTCTTGTCGAGGTAGAACTGGAAATTGCTCTTCTCCTTGATGACGACGATCTCCTCGCCGTCCTTGTCCCCGCGCTCCGCCTTCATCTGGGCGTAGTCGACCAGCTCACGGAAGCGGTAGTCGTCGTCGTTCCGCTTGTTCAGGTATCCGGAAAGCTCTTTGTTGAAGTCGGACATAGGGAATCCCACCGGCGCTACAGGCCCTTTTCGCTCTTCATCCCGTAGGGGAAGTACTATAAATACTTTTCCCATGGCCTCCGGACCTCCGGTACCAGCATTCCCGCCCAGGATGGCCGTCCTGCCTCTCAGCGGAAACAGAAAAATATTTAAAGTGTCGATATATTAATCCCTATATTAGTATATGGTGTCTACCGGGATGAGAAAACAGAGGAAAGGGATGGCGATGAGCACGGTCATCTGGGTACTGGTCGTGGTCATCTTCTTCGCCCTCATGGTCTACAATATCGTCTCGTTCGCCAAGGGGTTCCAATGAGAGCGCGCCGCCTGCGGGGGAAACGCGGGTTCGAGATGTCGAACCTGGGAAAGATCCTCCTCACCCTGGTCGGCTTCTTCCTGCTCGCAGCCGTGCTCTTCACGAACAGCCGCTCCTACACGATCGAGCAGGGCCTTGATCTTACGCGGGCGTCGCTCTTCGCGGCGGAGAGCCTCAAGGTGTCTGTCGGGGGATACAATCTCCTGCGCTCGAAGCTTTATCTGCGCAGCTACAACATCACGGTACCGGAGAAGAGCTTCACGACCGATTCCAGCGTGCAGAAGGACGTCATGAAGAACCTCGCGAGCCGCATCGGGGACTGCTGGTACGAGTTCGGCAGCGGCGCGGTCAGCCATAACGTCCTCGGTTCGGTGTTCGTCAAAGGGAGTGACCACTGCTTCGTCTGCTTCGTCGCGAACATCCCGGACAGCAAGGACGCCAACTTCCAGCCTTTCTACTTCACCGATCTCCTCTCCTACATGGCGACGACCCCCTACAAGGCCAAGACCCAGCCCAAGATCGACTGCACGGCCGCCCAGCAGCAGGCTGATCCCTCCCAATGCAAGACCTCAGGCATGCCCGAGTGCGAGCAGAACGGCGGCAGCTGCCTGCTCGATAGCAACGTCCCAGCGAACATGGTCGCCTATCCGGACTGGAGCTGCCTCGGGCAGCAGCAATGCTACGTGAGGACGGACCAGATGATGAGCTATCTCCAGACCATCAACGACGGAGGAGGCCTGCTCTACTTCCCGACGGACATGCAGAACGACCAGATCAGGCCGGGCCAGTCCTACGCAATCATCTTCAAGGACAGGACGGAAGGGGGTTCTTTCGCATTGACCGCAGGAACGACCACTGCAACAGGGGCTGCGGCCGGTTTCGGCGTTGCGATAGCGAGTTCGGTCGCTTCCGCAGCAGTGGCAGGAGCGACGGCAGGGACATTCACCATCCCTGTCATAGGGACGGTTGCAGGTCTCGTAGGCGGGGCGATCGTCGGCGGCATCGT
>JBJKRA010000017.1:0-5287 GCA_046704905.1 Candidatus Woesearchaeota archaeon | reverse complement strand
TACGGGCAGCAGGCCTCTTGATATACCGCTCTCCTTACAGGACGGCGCTGAACAGCTTCGAGATGGCTGCCGTCACCACCATGGCGAGCAGTCCCCAGAACATGACCCTTGCCGCGGCCTTGACCTTGTTTGCTCCGCCTGCATGCGCGGAGAGCGCGCCGAGCAGCCCGAGCGTGAGGAGCGATGCCGCGGCCACCGCGGCGACGGTGTATGCGCGTGGCGAGAGGAACGAGACCAGCAGCGGGAGGGCTGCGCCCATGCCGAAGGCGGCGGCGGAGTACAGCGCCGCCTGCACAGGCCTTGCGCTCAGGGTCTCGGAGAGGCCGAGCTCGTCTTTCATGTGCGCACCGAGATCGTCCTTTGCCATGAGCTGCCTTGCCACCTTCTCTGCCAGCCCCTTGTCCAGACCTCGCTTCCTGTATATCTCGGCGAGCTCTTCGACTTCCGCCTCGTAGTCCTCATCGAGCTCTCTTCTCTCCCGCTCGATGTCGGCCTTCTCCGTATCGGCCTGCGAACTTACGGACACGTACTCGCCGGCAGCCATGGACAGCGCTCCGGCGACGGTGCCGGCGACGCCTGCGAGGAGGACGGCTGCGCTCGTCGTCTCTGCCGAAGCCACGCCCACGATGAGGCTCGCGATGGAGACTATGCCGTCGTTCGCGCCGAGCACGGCGGCACGCAGCCAGTTGATGTGGTGCGTGTAGTGCTTCTCCGGCTTCCTTCTCTTTTTGGCCATGCCTGCTTGTCCGCGGCTCTCCCTATATTAAATCTTTCCTCTGCGCCAAAGACAAAACTTATAAAGGACTGACCTCTCTCAACGCCCCATCGATGCAGTGGTAGTATAGTGGTAGTATATCACCCTGCCACGGTGGTGACCCGGGTTCGAATCCCGGCCACTGCATCCTTCTCTTTCCGAACAGATAGGTTTAAATGGGATGCGCTGCTCCTCCTCCCTGCCCGAGAGGGCGGAGGACGTGACTATGGCTGATGAGAAAGAGATTTGGGAGGAGTTCGGCGTGACCGAGGATGCCTGGGACAGGATCTCTGCGGAGCTCGATGCGGCAGACGAGAAGAGCGAGAACCTGATCGACTACTGCAAGGCGGTGTTCCCGAACTCCGTCCAGGACCAGGTCCGCGCCTTCATGATCGCCGTCGACTTCAAGGACTGGGACGTCGACGACGACGAGGGCGAGGAGGAGTAGAAACCTTTCTTGCCCTTTTTTCCTGCTTTTCTTTCGATAACCTTATATAGATTCACCAGAGAGAGACATTCATGGCGGGGGAGCCGTTTGAGCTTGTAGACGGTGACTGGGACTCTCTGGAGGGAAGAGTGCTGATTTACTCCCCTCCTTCCTGGGCTCTTGTGGACGGTGAAAGCCCGGAGATCAAGGGGTATCGGGCGAGCGTCTTTTTCGACGACTTTCTTCAGTTCGGACTCTCCCAGAAGGATGTAGCGAGGTACAAGGCGGATGTGTCCTGCGTGATGCATACGGTCCAGGGGAAGGAGATAGCGGCACCTGCCTATCTCTGGCAGAGATTCTCCAGGACGGAGGAGTACGATATCTTCGCCATGGCGGCGGACCTTCCTGTCCGCTTCGATATCGTGCGTATAGGCCCTTATGCCCTGGCTAAGGAGGCGGACACCGCCCTCGACGCCGCGGCTGGCCTGTACTTCTCGCATTATCGCGAGCAGTTCGTGCGGCGGGCGCTTGCTGCGGATATGGAAGACGCATTCCCGGATAAGAGGCTGGACCTGCGCGAGGAGTTCTATATGCGCTATGTCGTGCCGTTGCAGGATATCCGCGACAAGAGCGGGACGGCGGAACAGGCGAGAGCGATTATGGAAAAGACATCCGAGGAGCCGTATGCGCCCCTGCTCAGCGACCTCTCGGCTTATATTTTGCATACACCGAAAATCGAGGATGGTATCGTCGGCAAGTACGTCGATACAATGATCGCGGTCAAGCTGGGGGAGTTCGAAGTCGCCGCCATCTTGAGGAAAGAGATCCCTCAGGCCGCAGGGCAGGGCACGCAGCCTTAGCTGAGGTGTATCTCGAGGACGTCGCCGTCCTCCAGCACGTGGTCGAGCTTCTGCAGCATCTGGCCGTCGAACTTCGCCGACGGGCCCCACACGCGCACGTAGCGGAACTTGTCGAGGAACTCGCGGTGCAAGGTCGCGCAGACGTCCCCTACCGTCGCCCCTGTCCGCACGACGAGAGGCACGTCCATGTCCGCCTTCTTGCCCGGCTCCTTGAGATAGACCGCCATGAGGTCGAGCTTCTCGTAGATCAGCTCCTTCAATTCCTCGATGTTCCTCCTGTCCTTGGCGGAGATGGAAAGGTCGGGGTGGATGCGCCTCTCCACTTCCGCAAACTGGTCCTCATTTGCGAGATCGATCTTGTTGACGACGCACAGCCCTTTCGCGTAGTGCTTGTTGTCCTCGATGCAGTCGATGAACTCGTCCGCCGTGACGTCGTCGCGTATGATGACGTCGGCGTTCATGATGCGGAACTCCTTGAGGATGCTCGTCAGGGTCTCCTTCGATAGCGTGAGCCTCACCGTCGAGAGGATCTTTAGCCCGTCCTTTGAGGTGACGTTGATCCTCACGTCCGGCCTTCTCGTGTTCAGGCGCAGGTGCGCGTTGTACACCTCCTTTAGCAGGACGTCGTAGTGGTCGGGGTGGAAGACGTCCACGACGATGAGGATGAGGTCTGCCGAACGCAGCACCGAGAGCACCTCACGTCCTCTTCCCCTCCCTGAGGCCGCGCCCTTGATGATGCCCGGCAGGTCGAGGATCTGGATCTTCGCATGCCTGTATTCCATCAGGCCGGGGATGACGTCGACGGTGGTGAATGCGTAGGACGCCACCTCGGAACTGGCGTTCGTGAGGGCGTTAAGAAGGGTAGACTTGCCCACCGAGGGGAAGCCGAGCAGCGCCACCGTGGCGTCGCCCGATTTCTTGACGGCGTAGGACTTGCCGACCTTGCCCTTGCTGCTGGACCTGCTTTCCAGCTGCTCACGCAGGCGCGCGATCTTCGCCTTGACGAGGCCGATATGATGCTGCGTGCGCTTGTTGTACTTGGTCTCCGAGACCTCCTTCTCCAGCTCCTGGATCTCGGCGCGCAGGTTCTCCAGTCCCATGGAATGCTAGCTGCCGGTAGAAGTTTATAAAGGTTGTGCGCGCCGGACAGTCTCCTGCCCTCGCATCAGCGGACATACTCTAGGTTGTAGTAGAAGGGGATGGGATTGTCCGACTTGTCCTTCATCTTCGCCTGCATCGGGGAGAGGTCACCGAAGCCGAGCCTGGTCTCGCTGAAGTACGCGTCCTTGGGCAGAGAGAAATCGAAGTTGAAGATCTTGTGTATATACTGCTTGTCGATCGGCTGGATCCTACGTAACACGATGTCCACCTGGTCGGGGTCGAGCGTCTCGACGAACCGGACGCTGTCCTTGTTCGCCCAGTAGATGCGCAGGTTGCTCTCAGGGACTTCTGATGCAATCTTCGCCAGGCCCTCATTGTAGAGGGAGGAGATTGGGTTGACGACCGCAGGATTGATCATGAAGAAATTTCCCTCCATCCCATTGACCTCGGCCAGCGCGCCATCCACATCAGTGATGTCGCCATAAAACGTGCTGTCGACGTACTTGCCGAGATGGTGGGTGACCACTTCAGGCACGCTCTTTCTTGCCTGTGTGGTGGTCTGATATCCTGCTCCCGCGCTTTCCGTGTCGATGAAGACGATAGTTATGTCCGAATCCATTGTCCTGCATCTGGGGAAACCGGTCTGCTTTATATTATTTACTCTTTAGTGGTCCTTCCTGGCAATCTCTGCAGAAAAAAAGAGGGGAAAGGGTTTATTTCGCCCAGGCGGCGACGCCGGCCATGACGAGGTACCAGACCTGGACGAGCACCTCGGCAGAGAACATCGCCAGGGCGATTGCAGGTACGAGGCCGAGGAGCCCCAGCGGGAGGTTGATGAGCGGGATGAGCGCCCACCAGCCCGGTCTCTTGACCTTCTCGAAGAGCTTCCAGGTCCAGATGTAACCGTGGACGGCGAAGTAGATGATCCCTACGGCGGAAGCGAGGATGAGCAAGAGCCCTACGAGCACCAGCCAATGGACGAGAGCGCCTAAAGCGATGAAGAGGAAGCCGACCAGATACCCTGCTGCGCTGCCTATCAGGATCCACCAGGGCGTGGCCTTCGCCTTCTTCATCGCGAAGAACGCGACGAGAACGCTCCCTATCCCTGGGATCCACGCAAGGCCCGGATGCTTGATCTTCGCCCGCTTGCCCAGATACATGAACGCGAATGAGCTGTAGATGTACACGCCAAGGCCTATCAGGAGGACAAGGCCCAGGTAATCCTTGAGCATCTCTGTAACTATAGTGTTGGCAACAACCGCCATATATTATCACCTTCTGGGTTGATCCTCTCTTATGGGCACTTCGCATTAAAAAACATTTCCATCCTGGCCAAGCCATATGCCGTTCAGATAAATTTATAAAAGGATGCGCGTTCCCACCTGACTGGTTTTGGCGAAACCAAGACCATGATGCGGGGTGCAAGCAAAGCGCAACATTTATAAAGCGCTCCTTCATCCCATGTCAACCTTTGTGAAGGGGTCCGGAACCAGCGGCCCCGGAAACATCACCCCCGTTCTAATCATTTGGCAACAAGTGATGCGAAACCGTTGTGAGTGCCTAAACGCCACGTTTAGGCATGAGGCAGGCAACTCTGAAAAAGAACTTCCATGTTTCTGGATAAATCGATCAGAAACAGCGAATTCCTTTACAACAAGTTTTCGGCTGATTACAACGTGACCATACATGACAACAATTCCCGTTGATCCTGCGGGAGATTGCTGCTATGAGGATTCGACTAAGCCATGCAAGTCAAGGGGACCTTCGGGTCACCGGCAGACCGCTGAGTAACACGTCGATAATCTGCCCTCCAGTGGTGCATAAGCTTGGGAAACTGAGTCTAATTCACCATAGGAAATGATGGCTGCAATGCCGCATTTCTGAAAGTTCCGACGCTGGAGGATGAGTCGGCGGCCGATTAGGTTGTTGGCGGTGTAACGGACCACCAAGCCTGAGATCGGTAGGGGCCATGAGAGTGGTAGCCCCCAGAAGGACACTGAGATACTGGTCCTAGCCCTACGGGGTGCAGCAGGCGCGAAACCTCCACACTGTACGAAAGTGCGATGGGGGGATCCTCAGTGCTCAAGCATTGCTTGGGCTTTTGCCAAATCTAAGTCGTTTGGCGAATAAGGGGTGGGTAAGACT
>JBJKRA010000016.1:0-2984 GCA_046704905.1 Candidatus Woesearchaeota archaeon | reverse complement strand
GCGTTGTTGTACGGCTGCACCGAGAAGGCGTTGTGGCTCGTATCGTCGATCGTCGAGGCGCCGATGATCGCGTTGCCGAAGATGTAGCCCGTGATGCCCACATTGCCGGTCACGATCAGGTCGTTCGCGGAGTTGAAGTCCGTCGAGAGATGGTCGTAGATGCGCTGGCTCGTGCTCGGATTGATGGTCAGGTCGCCGATCCTGTTATAAGGATAGCGCGTCCCGCTCATCAGACCGGCCTGGATCGTCCCGGAAGTCGTGAAATTGCCCGACACGTTGACCTCGCGGTCGATCGTATCGACGTTGAACACCCAGTGCGTGGTATCGTTGGCAGGCTGCACGTTGAACGCGCGGTGCCCTGTGGTGTCGATGGTCTCCTGCCCGATGATGGCATCGGCGAAGAGGTTGCCTCCCACTGCCACATCGCCCTGGACATAGAGGTCGTTGGACTGGGTGATGTAGGGGATGGCCCGCACCTGCGTCTGATTGATGGTGTCGTTGCCGATGATGTTGAACGGATAGCGCCGCGGGTATTCGGAGTTGTTGACGGTGAAGGTATTGGGGATGAAGAGCGATCCCCCTATCTCGAGATCCTGATCGGCGAATATCGAGCCCTCGTACGGATAGGTCAGCCATTTCGGCGTCGCGCAGTTGCCGCCGTTGCAGACGAAGAACGAGCCGTTGTTGATCTGGATGTCGTTGGAGATGGTATCGCCGGACACCGACTCGAATTCCTTCCTGTCCTGCAGGCCGCTCATGCCGGTCACGTTCCATTTCAGCAACGTCCAGGTGGTGTCGTTGGAGAGCTTCGCCTGGAGCTTGAGCCAGTAGTACTGGTTGTAGTTGAGGTCCAGCGGTATCTGCGAGCCGAGCACCACATCGAAGAAGCTGTCGACGATGGAGCCGTTATAGACGAGCGTGGAGTTGTAGATGCAGTGCCCGCTCCTCGTGCCGTCGGGCATGCAGGCATCGGTGCTCGTCGGGTCGTCGTAGATCGTGACGAGGATGCCGCCGCTCGGGATGAGCGCCCCCTGATAAGTGACCTTCCCCTGGAAGGTGATGAGCTGGTCGACCGCGTGGGCGGAGGGCGGGATAAGCAGCACAGCTACCAGAATGGAAAGAAGCAGGCCACCCAATACCACCCTACGAAAAACGTTCACCCTTTGCGCCCTCTTTTTTGGAAAAACAAGTTGTAAGCAGCACTAGCAGACAGCCATAAGGATAATGGCTCATTTCTTCATGAATTCGGTGAGGCTCGTATTCTTCAAGGTCTCGCGCATCATGGACTCGACCTTCGTGGAGATCTTCATCCCGTTTTTGCGACAGTAATTCTTGAAATTCTCGAAGACGTCATCATCGATGGTCATGGAGATTTTTTTCTTTGCCATGTCGACTTTTTCGGAAGTGCCGATTTATATATCTTTCCATTTTAATAAAGAGAAGTATGGTTCGGCCGTTTTCACGGCAGATATGCGGTCCCGACGTCCCTGGAGACGGTCGTGCCGGTGAACCGGCCGGATGAGAGCAGGCTGTCCAGATTCTTAAGATCCCTCGGGAGAAGATATATGGGAATCGCTTCGCGTTCGGCTATGGCGAGGGCTGTCGGGTCGAAAGGGAGGTGGCTGCCCGGGGCCCAGACGGTGCCGATGATCCTCCTGCAGTCCGCGTAGGAGAGGGCCTCGATGGCTCTTGCCTTCGGGTCCTTCTTCGGATCCGCCGTATAGAGATGGTCGGTATCCGAGATGTTGATGAGGGCGTCCGCATGGTATGCGCCGGCGAGCGTCGCGGCTACCGCGTCTGTGCTCTGCCCGGGCTTGTGGCCGCCGGCGATGAGGATCTTTCCTGTCTTGACAGCGGCGGCCGTAGGGTCGTGGATGATCGATCCGTAGGCCAAATCCCCTAAGAATCCCCTGAGGAGCTCGGCGTTGGCCCGTGTCACGGCGATCCCCACCCAGTCGAGGTCAGGATCGGAGAGACCGAGCGTCCTGCCGTATCCCTGATACAGCCGCGCCGGCTTTCCGCCTCCGACGACGACGATGAAGCTGTGCTCTTGGTGCTGGCGCAGGAGCAGGTCGCGAAAGCCCGTAAGGAAGGCGACGTTGACCTTGCCCTCGGAGGCGAAGAGCACCGAACCGCCGAGCGAGAGCACGTAGCGCATCGTCACACCGCCGTGAGGAGCACGATCCCTGCGATGATGATGAGGACGCCGAGCATCTTCCTCGCGGTCAGCTTCTCCTTGAGCAGCCAGACCGAGAGCAGCAGCACCCAGATGTAGCTGACCGAGACCAGCGGATAGACCAGGGAGACCTCCCCGCCGCGCAGGGCGTTGAGATAGAACACTGCGGAGGCCGCGTAGAGGAAAAGCCCCAGGAGAAGCTGCGGGTTCGTGAGTATCCGCCAGGGCCTCTTCAGCGAGAACCGCGACGAGCCTTTCTTGAGGTAGAGCGCACCGCCTGCCCCTATGATCGATGCGGCGAGGATGCTCGCATACACCCACCACGCGGTCATGCAGACCCCCCCATAAGGACGACGATCCCGCCCATGATGGCCAGTATGCCGATCAGCTTGTTCCAGGGCATCGCCTCGCCGAGGAGCAGGAACGACAGCAGCGCGACCCACAGGTAGCTTGTCGCATAGACCGGATAGAGGACGCTGAGCTCCCCGAACCGCAGCGCGACGATGAGCAGCAGGGCGCTCACGCCGTAGAGCGCGAGTCCGCCGATGAGGTACCACAGCGAGGGCACGGGCGCGAAGGGGTGCGGGAAGGCGTCGATGCCCTGCTTGAGCAGGAGCTGCGCCACGGTGATGAAGAGTGTGGTGAGCAGGATGATCAGCAGCCCCTTGGTTTTCCCTTGCATGCAGAGGATTTCCGGTTCGCCGATATATAAAAGCTTTGCTATGCCTTCGGGGCTCAGAATTTCATGCTGTCGAGCACCTTATGGGCGGAGAGCGCACGCTCGTGCGCCTCGACCGCTCCTGAGGCC
>JBJKRA010000015.1:0-6900 GCA_046704905.1 Candidatus Woesearchaeota archaeon | reverse complement strand
GGATAAAGTCGCGCGGGGTGTACGAGACTCCTGGCGGCACGATCCTCTACGAGGCGCACAAGGACATCGAAGGGATCGCCATGGACCGCGAGGTCATGCGCCTGCGTGACATGCTCGCGGCCAAGCTCGCTGAGGTCATCTACAACGGCTTCTGGTTCAGCCCGGAGATGGAATTCCTCATGGCCGCGATCGACAAGAGCCAGGAGGTCATAGACGGGACCGTGCACATGAAGCTCTACAAGGGCAACGTCATCATCACGGGCCGGGAATCGTCGAGCAGCCTCTACGACAAGGACCTCTCGAGCATGGACATAGAAGGAGGGTTCAACCAGCAGGACTCGATAGGGTTCATCAAGATAAACGCGATACGCCTCATGGCGCACAACGCGATACTGAAGAAGAAGGCCAAGCACTGGGGATTGGAATGACGCTCTGGGACAAGGGATACGGAACGGAAGAGGCGATCCTCTCCTACACCGTGGGTGAGGATCCGGAACTGGACATGGAGCTGCTCCCTTACGACATAGAGGCGAGCCTCGCGCACGCGAAGATGCTGGAGAAGATCGGCATCCTCGATGCAGAGGAGCACGCGGAGATAGCCGTCGCTCTCGGAAAGATCAAGGAGTTGCATGCAGAGGGAAAGTTCTCCATAGCGGAAGGCCAGGAGGACATGCACACCGCGATCGAGGAATTCCTGACGGAAAAGCTCGGCGATGTCGGCAAGAAGATCCATACCGCGCGTTCGCGCAACGACCAGGTGCTCGCGGCGCTGCGGCTCTACGAGAAGGAGAAGCTAAAGGAGATGAAGGATGCCCTCCTCGCGACGAAAGATGCCCTCAAGACCAAGCAGAGCAAGACGATGCTGCCCGGCTACACGCACACGAGAAAGGCCATGCCGATGTCCGTCGAGACGTGGCTCGGCAGCTTCATGGCAGGCATAGACGACGCGCAGGTCATGCTGGAAGCGGTGGGGAAGGTCATCGACAAGAATCCGCTCGGCACCGGCGCAGGCTTCGGCATCCCCTATCCGATAGACCAGCAGGTCACGGAAAAGGCGCTCGGCTTCGCCTCCTCGATGGCCAACCCGCTTTCGGCGCAGGCTTCGCGCGGCAAGTACGAGCTCATGATCCTCCAGCTGTGCAGCCAGATCATGCTAGACGAGAACAAGCTCGCCTCAGACCTGATCCTCTTCACCCTGCCCGAGCTCGGCTACGTCAAGCTCCCGGGGGAGTGCACGACCGGCAGCTCCATCATGCCGCAGAAGGAGAATCCTGACGTGCTCGAGCTCGTCCGCGCGAACTACCATGTCGTCGCGGGACAGCAGGCGATCGTCTCCGGTATCTGCGCCGACCTCATCTCGGGCTACCACCGCGACCTGCAGCTGACCAAAGGGCCGCTGCTCAAAGGGCTCAAGGTCACCCTCGACACGTTGAAGGTCATGGCCTTCGTGGTCAGCAAAATGGCGGTCGACGAGGCCTCCTGCAAGAAGGCCCTGACGCCGGAGCTCTACGCGACGGAGGAGGCGTACAAGCTCGTGAAGATGGGCATGCCCTTCCGGGACGCCTACAAGGAGATAGGAAAGAAATACGCCAAAGGGGGGAAGGGAGAATGAAAGGTTACGGATCGCTGCTGACATTGGAAGATTACAGCCCTGAGCAGGTCATGCGCATCATAGACCTCGGCATGAGCGTAAAGAAGGCACCGGAAATGTACGCAAAGGCCCTCGCAGGCGTCTCCGTCGCGCTCCTCTTCCAGAAGACCTCTACGAGGACACGCACCTCTTTCGAGGTGGGCGTCGCGGAGATGGGAGGCCACCCGCTCTACATCGACTGGAAGACCTCGAACTTCACTTTAGGTTCGCTCAAGGACGAGGCGAAGACCCTCTCCCGCTACGTCGGCCTCATCATGGCCCGCGTCTACAAGCATGGGGATCTCATAGCCATGGACGAGGCGAGCACGGTCCCGGTCATCAACGGCCTCTGCGACCAGTACCATCCCTGCCAGGCGCTCGCCGACATGATGACCATCAAGGAGAAGCTCGGCGCGCTCGAAGGGAAGAAGCTCGCCTATGTCGGGGACGGCAACAACGTCTGCAATTCGCTCATCATCGCCTCGGCCAAGACGGGCATGCTGATCTCGGTAGGCTGCCCGGAGGGTTACGGCCCTGCAGAGGACGCGATCGCGATAGGCAAAGCCGCAGGGGTCCTCACCGTCACGCATGATCCGCTCGCGGCAGCGAAGGACGCGGACGTCCTCTACACCGACACGTGGGTCTCCATGGGCGAGGAGGACAAGGCGGAAGTGAAGGTCGCCGCATTGCAGCCCTTCCAGCTCAATAGCGAAGTGCAGAAGGCGGCAAAAGAAAGCGCGCTCGTCATGCACTGCCTGCCTGCGCACCGCGGCTACGAGATAACGGACGAAGTTATAGACTCTCCGCAGTCGGTGGTCTTCGACCAGGCCGAGAACAGGCTGCATGCGCAGAAGGCCCTGATGCTCCTCATCCTCGGGAAAAGCGCATGAGTCAGCTCACGGCAGCCCGATAAGCACCCGGTTCTTGCCTGTAATGTACGCAGGGAGCTGCCTGACGACCGCCCGATACCCTTGGTCCTGCGCATGCGCTATCCGAAGGGCGTCGATAGCGTCCGCCTTGTCGGCAAAGGCGCTGAGGAGATCATCGGAGAGGCGCGAGTAGTGGTCGTGGCAGCAGGGCACCACCGCAAAGGGTTTCCGTGCAAGGATCGCCGCCTCCAGGACCGCATCGGTCAGCGTCCCGCACGCGTGCATGCTGATGTAGGCGTCCGCCTGCGGCATTTGTTCGCGGATGTCTGCCAGGACATACTCCGCATCGAGCCGGGTCTTCCCGGAAAGATGCGCATAGAGCTTCTTGTAGTTGCCGTTCTCCACCTTGTCCACGAGCGTCACCCTCTTCCCATCGAGGGCCCACAGGAGTCCGGAGAGGCCGTTGCCGGCGCAGCAGTCCACGACGCTTCCCACCCCGTCAAGGTAGGGCAGTGAGAGCCGGAAGAACGCGTACGCCTCGAAGATCTCCTTCTCGTCCAGAGGCAGGTCAAGGTCCGGCGCCCCCCACGCCTCCCTGTAGCGGGAGAGGACCGCCCGGGCGCCGTCGCAGTCCATCCGTCGTAGCTTCCTGACCGCGCGGTACGCGCTCTTGGAAAAAGGTTCTTTCAGGACGAGCGACGAGATCTCCTCCACCGCCTGCGCCTGTCTCCCCCCGGAAGGGTCGTTGAGCAGGGCGAAGGGATTTGTCATGCTCACATGACGTCCGGGACGCCTATCCCGAGCAGCGCCATGGCGCTGCGCACGGTCGCGGCGTACGCCCCGACGAGCGCGGCCTTCGACGCCTCGTCCTCTGTCCCGAGCACCTTCTCGTTCTTGTAGAAGTCGTTGAAGGCGACGGACAGCTCCTGGGCGTAGTTCGCTATGATATGCGGTCGGTACTCCCTTCCTGCGGATTCCACGTGGCGCGGGAACTCGGCGATCTTACGCACGAGGCCGTATGCAGAAGGGCCTGTCAGCGCATCGCTGATGAGGCTGCCCGGCCTGCTCCGGCGCATGATGCCCTTCGCACGGGCGTGGTTGTACTGGATGTAGACGGAGGAGTTGCCTGAGAGGTCGAGCGCCCGCTCCCAGGAGAACTGTATGTCCGTCGGGTAGTCGACGGAGAGCGCCATGTACTTCATGGCGCCTACCCCCACCATCCTCGCCACCTCGTCCTTGTCCGCGAGGTCCGGATTCTTCTCGGCGATCGTGGCATACGCCCGTGCTATCGCCTTGTCGAGGACCTCTTCGAGATGGACGATCTTGCCCTCGCGCGTGGACATCTTCCCGTCCTCCAGATTGATCATCCCGAAGGCTATGTGCCTGCAATCCCTGTACCAGTCCTGTCCGGACACCTCGAGTATCTTGAAGATCTGCTTGAAGTAGTACTCCTGTTCCTTCCCCACCACGTAGAGCATCCTGTCGAAGCGGTAGCGCTCTTTTCGGTAGTGCGCGGCCCCGAGGTCCTGGGTGCTGTAGATCGCCGTCCCGTCAGAGCGCAGGATCACCTTGTCGCCCATGCCGTACTTCTCGAGGCCTGCGATGACCGCGCCGCTCCCGTCCCTGTAGGCCACGCCCGAATCGAGCAGCGACTGCACGATCTCCTTGCCCTTGGAGGAGAAACTGCTCTGCCCGACGACCTCGTCGAAGGAGACGTCGAGCATCCGGTAGACCTTGTCGAACGCCTGCATGCTCATGCTCCGGATGAAGGAGAGCACCTCCATGGCCTCCGGGTCCTCCCTCTCGACCTTCTCCACGTAGTCCTGCGCGAGCTTCCGCAGCCCCTCGTCCTCCTGTTTCGAGAAGGAGACGTAGAGGTCGAGGATGCCCTTCTCCGGGTCCTTCTTCACGGCTTCCGGATCCCCCCATCTCTCGTAGGCGGCGAGGATCTTTCCGATGTGCAGGCCGACGTCGCCGAGGTAGTTTATCCCGTGCGTCGAAAAGCCGTTGAAGCGCAGTATTTTCGCTATGCTGTCGCCCAGGATCGTCGAGCGGATGTGCCCGACGTGCAGCGGCTTTCCGAGGTTCGGTGCCGAATAGTCGAGCACCACCATCTTTCCCTTGCCGGACGCGTTGCTCCCGTACGCCTGGTCGGCCGAGCTCGCTATGACGCTCTCGATGAGGGCGTGCGGCTCGATGGAGAGGTTGAGATAGCCTCCCGCGACGGACGCGGAAAGGACCGGGTCCCACGCGACGGTTTCGGCGATGTCCTTTGCAAGGGCGTTCGCGTCCGCCTTGCCCGTCCCGTAGTCCCATTCCTTGGCGAGGGTGAAGCAAGGGAAGGAGAAGTCTCCCCATCCGCCTTTGGAAGGCTGGATCAGCCTCTCAAGCGTGGCGTCAGGATAGTAGTCGCCGAGGAACCCTTTGAGCCCCTCCTTGACCAGCTCCTTGAACTCCTTCATCTTCCCGACCTCGATGCCTGGACGCTGCAGTGCGGCCCCCCGTAGAGCATGTTGAGCATGTTCATCCTGACCGGGGTGTAGTCTATGTCCCTCATCAGGTCCATGTACCGGTCGCCGATCGCCTTGAAGTCCGTGCCGCGGGTATAGAAATCGGGATAGGACGCGCCGTGCCTGTCCTCCAGCCTCTCCATGATCCCCTGCAGGTCCTGCTTGGCGGCGATGTCGACCCCTATCACGGTGTCAGGGGCGACGGTCAGGAAGTTGATGCCGTAGGCGAGCTGCATCTCTTTCGAAAGACCTATGATGTTCGAGAAGCCGAAGTCCTTGAGCACCTTGGTGAAGGGGATATCCCGATCTTTTGACGGAAGCTCATAGGACCCCGAGGCGTTCCTCGTGTAGAGATCGACCAGCGGCTCCTTGAAGCCGCCGTTGACACGGTCGGCGAGCGCGACGGCGGTGGTCGGCCCTGCGATGTTGAAGTAGGTGTCGAGATGCATCTCGTCCTGTCCCTTCATGGTGTCCTTGACGACCGCGACATGGCCGTACCCGAGGAGCCCGTTGCCGAGCAGCTCCTTGATGGCGGCGGCGTTCGTGCGAAGCCCCTGGCCGATGAACGCGACCTCTCCCGCAGGGATGAAGTCCCCGCCCTCCAGCTTCCCGTTCGCTATGGCATGCAGCGGCTCGATTCCGAGCTTGCGGTACACCATCTCCATGATGCACACCTCGGACATCCGCTGGTCGGAGTTCATGTTGCCCATCACCACCCCCTTGTCCGTCGTGATCTGCTGGTCCCGGGAGAACATGATGTTGTAGACGGGCTTGACCCTCATCCTCATGTCGAAATTGTTGTTCGTCCCGGTGTAGCCGACCGAGAAGCTCGGCTGGAGCCTGATGATGTCGATCAGGTCCGCCGGCCCGAGCATGTCGAGCGTGTACTCGATCGACCTCCTCCCCAGGGTCTTGTCGTTGAGGTTGAGCAGGCTGTCGATGTTGCTCATGGACTCCCTGGCCAGCCCCTTGAGCCGCTCGAGGTCCTCACCGTCGGAGGATCCGTTCCCGTTCCCGGTGCCCGAGAGCAGTACCTCCCACACGTCGAGCACACGCCCGCTGCGGAGCGAGAGCGCCTCCCTGAACGCGTCGTGCTCGGCCCTCGCCTCTGCAGGGCTGTACGGCCCCTGGTAGAGCGCGCCGACCGGATAGAGCGCGCCGTAGAATATCTCTGCGCCCGGCCGCGCGACGATGATCGTATCCGGCCTGTCCCATTCCTTCTTCGCTTCCATTCCCATATTGCATGGCTCCCTCTAGGTGGTTATGTCTATTGCGGTGCCGAAGCCCCTGGGGGGCCCGGCGAAAACCGGAAATGTTTCCCTGCTTCAGGGCGGTGCGCAGGAAAGGCGCCGCACCGTCGGGCATGCGCCACGGCTCATGCGGCCTTGACGCCGTGCACGCCCTAAGGCATGCTGCATGCGAATGCGTCCGATTTTAAATGTCCTTTCCAGGGTTTCCAGGAGATATTACCCTGCGTCGGAAAATCCTCGGCTTTCCTCAACGTTTTTTTCCGTCGCGTCCTGCATTTTCCGGAACGCCCGGACAGGGGAAGCGAAGCATTAATATAGTGCGGCGGCCGCTCGCAACCCATGGCGCTCAACGAGACGCTCGCCGCGTACCGGGAAAGGATAAGGGAAGAGCTCTCTGCGTTCCTCGAACGCAAGCGTCCCGAGCTTTCCGCCATCAACCGCTGGGGAGGGGATGCGCTCGATCGGCTCTCCCGTTTCGTGGTAGAGGGCAAGATGGTGCGGGGAAGCCTCGTGCTCGCCGGCTACCGGCTCTTCTCAACGCAGCTCAAGGACGAGATCGTCAAGGCGGCCGCGGCCATGGAGCTGTTCCACTCCTCCCTCCTCATCCACGACGACATCATGGACAGGGACACCCTGAGGAG
>JBJKRA010000014.1:0-12099 GCA_046704905.1 Candidatus Woesearchaeota archaeon | reverse complement strand
GCAGCCCGCATCCGTCGTCCCCGTAGAAGCGGAGGGGCAGTCCGCGACGCAGGAGCCGCCGGAGAGCGTGTAGCCCGAAGAGCACGCGTAGCAGCTGCCGGAGGAGCAGTAGCCAGAAGCCGAACTGTAGCCGGTCCCGCCGGAAGAGCGGCAGACCTGGCCGCTCGTGCTCGTGCATGTCTTGACGCACGCACCACCAGACCAGACATAGCCGCTCGCGCATGTGTAGCACGACTGCGGCGCGCCGTAGGCGGACGTAGGACAGTAGCCGGAGGTCGTCTGGCCATTGGCAAGGGAAGTCCGGCAGCCCGGGCCGGTACTGCAGTCGTTGACGCATGAGCCGCCCAGGCAGTGCTGACTGCCGCCGCAGCTGTTGCTGCAGCTTCCGCAGTAGGTGTTGCTCGTCTGCGTGTCGACGCAGCTCCTGCCGCAGGCGGTGTAGCCGGAGTTGCATGTGTAGCATTCGCCGGCATTGCAGCTGCCCTCATCCCCTATCCAATTGCCGTTTATCGGGACGGTGACGCCTGTTCCCGGCCCGGCGCAGAATCCGCCGACCGTGTCGCATGCCGGAAGGTTCAGGCCGCCGCCCTGGAAGACGCACTGGCTGTTCTGGCAGGCGTAGTTGGTAGAGCACACATTGCCGCAGCTGCCGCAGTTGTTGGAATCAGAGGTCGTGTCGACGCACTGCTGCACGCCGTTGACATTACACAGGGTATAGCCGCTGGCGCAGCCTTGGAGGCAGCCCCCCCGCACGCTGGGCGCAGCATGATACGCGCTGTATGCCGTCGCTGTGCACGCCTCGTGTCCTGCATAGCCAGAGCCGCACGACGAGGGAAGCGTGACCCCGTCCACGCAGCCGATGTTGGTGCTCGGGAACGAGCAGGTCGCACCGGAAGAGCAGCCATTGCTGGTGACCAGATCGCTGACATAGCAGCAGACGCTGTAGTCCCCCTGCTGGGTAGCGTGCGCAGGAGGAACGAACGAAAGGAGAGCGAGAGCGGAGAGCACGAGCACGGCTAGGGGAAGCCATCGCCGGAAAAGAAACGCCTGTCCCATACTCTGTCCCTTTCCTGTCACAGCTCCTTTAAATGTTTTTCTGCTCATGGTCTATCCCAACTGGCTCTCGCAGATGCGCCACGTGCCGAAGGGCAGGATCACCAGGGAGCACTCCGTGCTGTTCCTGGTGGCCAACGCGTGCTTGAAATGCTGCGTGCTCTCGCAGTATATCCTCATATAGCCGGTGCGCATCCCCGCGCACTGCGCGAGGGTCGTCACGTTCACGGTCGGGTCCAGAGCGTCGACGCACATGTCGCGCGCATAGCCCGAGAACCTGGCGCAGGCGGCGAAATTGTTGTTGTTCCAGGCGGTCATGATGGCTTGGTAGTCAAGAGGGTTCACCTGACGCCGCATCTCCACCGTCGCGATGCAGGCCTGGCGGTCCTCCGTCGCGTTCAAGGCGTTGCAGAGCGTCTCGTTCCTGACGCCGACCGCGAGATCGAACTGCTGCTGCGCGGTCAACGGCAGCGCAGGCTTGGGCCGGAGGCTGAAGAGGAGCGCGGCGAGGAGCACGATGACGAGCAGCGCGGCGATGAGGTAGGCCAGCCTATGCCGTTTCCTGTGCAGGTAGCTGAAATGATGGAGCACAAGATCCTCGCGGTGGCCCAGTTTCAGAAGCTCCGCCTTGATCTCCGCCTCGGACTTCCCGCTCTTCAACGCGTGCTCGATGTAGCGGATCAGGTCGGTGAAGATCTTCTGGTCTGAGGGCATGGGTCTATCCGAGCGCCGAAGCGCACTCCTCCCTTATCGACGCGTTCTGCAGCTTTCCGCAGTAGGTGGCGTTGCCGGTCTCCATGGCCTTGAGATAATAATAATTGTCGGTGCAGCGGTCGTGCACCGCGGGCGTCGAGAACTGGTCGCATCCTGCCGCGGTGGTGGCATTGTCTATCGCGTCCATCTGCTCGGCATAGGTGCACGCGTCCAGGGCGGCGCCGGTGCGCTCATTGCAGGGCAGGGCGCTCTGGTTGACCGTGGTCGTCGTGGTAGAGGAGGTGGTCGTGGAGGGCAGAGGCGCAGGGGCGCAGCCCGCTATGAGGACGACAAGCCCGAGCAGCACGACCAACCCTTTCATTCATTCCTTTCTTGGGACAACCGTTTTATAAATCTTTCTGATTTCCTGCACGGAGGCTGTTACCATCCCTCTTGAGCAAAAACATAAAGTATATAAATGAGGAAAAATGCTCTTTCCCCCTAGGAGGCACGCCCATGAAACTCAGTCTAGCCGAACCCAAGTATCTCAAGGACAGCATCTCGATCATCTCCGACCTGGTCTCCACGGCGAAGTTCACCGTCCGGCCTGAAGCCATGGAGCTCGTCGCCATGGACAGCGCGAACGTGGCGATGGTCGTCTTCCAGCTCTTCTCGAGCACGTTCGTGGAGTACGACGTCAAGAAGGAGGTGGACCTCAACATCGACCTGTCCCTCCTCAAGCAGATACTGCGCCGGGCGAAGAGCTCGGACATCCTGACGCTCGAGCTCGAGGACCACAGGCTCAAAGTGATGATGAAGTGCGCCTCCACGAAGACCTACTACCTGCCGCTGCTCGAGTTCGAGGAGTAGGAGCAGAAGGTGCCGACGCTCAAGTTCCCGCTCACGATTACGACGCCCTCCGCCACGCTCGCCGAGGCCATAGAGGACGTGGACATCATCGCCGAGTCGGTCGCGTTCGTCGCGGACAAGGAAAAGCTCCTGGTCGAGGCGGAAGGCGACATGAGCAAGGCCCGGATCGAGATCCCGCAGGACGCGAGCACGAACGTGGACTATGCGGGCAAGGACAGCCTGAAGAGCCGCTTCTCGATCGAGTACCTCAAGAAGATGATCGCCGCAGGGAAGCTGGCCGATGTCGTTTCCGTGCAGTTCGACAACGACTATCCGCTCAAGCTCGAGTTCAAGGACGTGGACAAGCTCGTCATGAGCTTCATCCTCGCGCCGCGCGTGGACACGGAATAAACCTTTCCTTTTTTCCTCCCTTCTTGAAGATTTCAACGCAACTAGGGAGTAGATACTTTCTTATAGAGCATAGGATACCCTTTAGGCATGGGGGAGCAGGACAGCCTTGAGCAGAGGGTGAAAAAGCTCGAGCAGGAGAAGGCTGATATCACGCGCAAATACAACAGGCTCAAAGAGGACTATGGCCTGCTCGCAGACCGGCACAACGGGGTTCTGCAGAAGGATAAGGGCTTCATCACCTACATGGCCGACAGCATCCAGGAGCCGCTCGTCGCCACGGACGAAGAAGGGACCATCACCCTCTTCAACAGCGGGGCGGAATCGCTCTTCGGCGTGGGCAGAGACAAGGCGCTGCAGACGCCATTCACGGACCTGCTCATGCGTGAAGAGGACCAGAAGAGCTACACGGCCTTCGTAATGCAACATCCTCTCTCAGCGGACCCTTCCCTGGCCGCTCCTGTCGAGCTCCTGGCGAAGGGCAGGGACGAGCAGCAGAAGACGCTCGAGATGTCGCTGACCCGTTTCGGTGTTGCGCCCTACACGCATCTGCTGCTGCTGCGCGACATCAGCAAGCGAAAGGCTTTCGAGGCCGCCCTGTAGCAGTCTGAAGAGCAGTACCGCATCAGCTTCCAGGACGCGAGCGAAGGGATCACCATCGCGATCGGCCAGTTCTTCCTCAGGACCAACCCCCAGTTCTCTGCGATGACCGGCTATACGGACGCTGAGCTGCTCGGCACCTCCTACCATGGCCTTGTCGTCCCAAAAGACTACCGCAAGGTCGCACGCCACTACAAGGCGCTCCTGCACGGACCGGGCGAGCCCCGACGGTACGAGACGACACTGATCACGAAGGAGGGGATCAAGCTGCCTGTGCTCGTCAGCGCGCGGCGGACAATCTACGACGGCAAGCCCGCAATCATCCGTGTGTTCACCGACATCACGGAGCAGAAGAGGGTGCAGGAAGAGCTGAAGGTCGCCAAGGGCCTGGTCGAGGAGGTGGTGCAGGGAGCCTTCCATGATATCCTCGGGCCCCTTGGCACAGCAAAATCTTTCACCGAGATGGCCAAGGAGGAATCCCCTGACGACGAGATTTCCGACTATGCCTTCAGCAGCATGAAAAAGGCGGTGGAAATCCTTGAAGACTACCGCGTGCTGTTCAACATGTACCGTGGCGTCCCGCCCAAGCTCGAGGAGATCGACCTGGGAGATGTCGCGAGGGCGGCCTTCGCAGGGTACGCCCATCAATTCGCAGAGAAAGGGAAGACCCTCATCAACACCGTTAAAGGCAGTTATCCGACTCATGCGCATCCGCTTGTCAGGCAGGTGTTCGACAACTACCTGGCCAACGCCCTCAAGTACACGGTCCCCCATACGACTACGATGATCGCTGCGAAGAAGAATGGTCAGAGCATACGGGTCGACGTGATCGACGAGGGGCCTATGATACCGAAGAGCAAGCGCGATCTCGTCTTCGCTTTCAACTACCGACTTGCAAGCGACCAGGAAGGGAGCGGCATAGGCCTGGCCAATGTCAAGAAGATCGCCGACGCGCTCGACGCGAAGGTCGGCGTCGAGCCCTACGGGAAAGGGAAGAAGACGTTCTATCTTATCATGCGGTCCCTAACCTAAAGGCACCAGACGGTAGAAGCCACGCTTGACCACCTCGACGAGCAGGAGATAGCCGGCGACGATCCCGACGATACCGAGGAGGATCGGCACAGGCAGCGAAGAGAAGCCAAAGACAGGACCGAGGGGCGTGAAGGGCAGTATCCAGCCGAGGGCGATGATGCCGAGCGTGCTCATGACCAGGTAGCGGCTCGCCCGGCTCTTGACGAGAGGGAGCTTACGGGTCCTGATGATGTGGATGACGAGGACCTGCGTCGCGAGGGACTCCATGAACCACGCGGTCTGGAAGACCGAGGCGCCGGTGCGGAAGAGGAGGAACAGCATCGCGAAGGTCGCGAAGTCGAAGAGCGAGCTCAGGGGCCCGAAGACGTACATGAACTTCTTGATAAAGGAGAGGTCCCAGCGGTGCGGCCTCCTGATCCAGTCGTTGTCCACGTTGTCCGTCGGTATGGTCAGCTGCGAGAAGTCGTACATGAGGTTGTTCATCAGAATCTGGATGGGCAGCATCGGCAGGAACGGGAGGAACAGGATCGCGCCGGCGGCGCTGAACATGTTGCCGAAGTTCGAGCTCAACGCCATCATGATGTACTTCATGGTGTTGGCGAAGGTCTTACGCCCCTCCAGGATGCCGTTGTGCAGCACCCGCAGGCTCTTCTTCGTCAGGACGAGATCCGCAGCGTCCTTTGCCACGTCGACGGCGTTCTCGACGGAGATGCCGACGTCGGCTGTCTTCAACGACGGAGCGTCGTTGACGCCGTCGCCCATGTAGCCGACGACGTGGCCCCCTGCACGCAGAGCCCTGATCACCCTGTTCTTCTGGTCGGGAGAGAAGCGCGAGAAGATCGTGACGTTCCCGGCGCGGGCGCGCAGGGCCTCATCAGACAGATGGTCGACCTCGCTGCCCTCGAGCACGCCTTTCACCGGGAGGCCGATCTCCCGGCAGACCTTGCCGGCGATCAGGCCGTTGTCGCCGGTGATCACCTTGACCTCGAGGCCATAGCCGTGGAGGTCCTTGAGGACATTGCCCACGTCCTTCTTCGGCGGGTCGAAGAAGGAGAGGAAGCCTAGGAAGACCAGGTCATGCTCGTCCGAGGGCTCGTAGCCCTCCTGCCGCGCCGGGACGGACCTTGAGGCGACCGCGAGCACGCGATAGCCCTCGCCGCTGAGGCGCTCGTACTCCGCCATGGCGCTCTTCCGGGCGGCCTTGCCGAAGGCAAGGGTCCTCTTCCCCTCGCGGTGCCTGGTGCAGCAGGAGAAGATCTCCTCGGGCGCGCCCTTGGCGATCAGCTCCGCGGATGGGCCCTTTCGCACGATGACGCTCATGCGCTTCCTCTGGAAGTCGAAGGGGATCTCGTCGACCTTGCCGTAGCCCTTGATGGAGACCTTGCGGAACGAGAGCACCGCGGCGTCGAGCGGGTTCCTGATGCCGGTCTGGAAGGTGCTGTTGAGGTAGCCTGCGCGCAGCACCTCGGCGGAATGCGACCCTGCGAGGTCCGTATAGGTGACGAGCGTGATGCTGTTCTCGGTGAGCGTGCCGGTCTTGTCGGTGCAGAGGATATCCATCGCGCCGAAGTTGGGGATGGCCGCGAGCTTCTTGACGAGCACGCCCTTCTTGGCCATGTTGAGCGATCCCTTGGTCATCGTCACCGACATGATGATGGGCAGGAGCTCCGGCGTCATGCCGACGGCAATCGCGAGGGCGAACATGAAGGACTGGAAGAAGTCGTGGCGGATGAGCGAGTTGAAGAGGAAGATGAAGAGGACGAGCAGGAGGATGATCCTCATGATGAAGTAGCCGAAATGCGTGATGCCGAGCTCGAACTCGCTCTTCTGCGGCCGTTCGGCGAGCTTCGCCGCCACTTTCCCGAACTCCGTCGCGCTGCCTGTGCGCAGCACGAGCGCGGTCGCCGAGCCGCTGACGACGCTCGTGCCGGCGAAGGCGATGTTTGCGAGGGCGCTGAGCGGAAGATCCCTTCCCTCGACGACGCCTGCGGTCTTCTCGCAGGGGAACGATTCCCCGGTGATGGAGGACTGGTTGACGAAGAAGTCCTTGGCATGGAGG
The DNA here is from genome assembly GCA_046704905.1 of Candidatus Woesearchaeota archaeon. GTDB lineage: Archaea > Nanobdellota > Nanobdellia > Woesearchaeales > JAWAQC01 > JAWAQC01. The sequence continues at coordinate 5,405 of JBJKRA010000014.1, read as the reverse complement.
ACGCGGGCGTCCGCCGGGATGACGTTGCCCGCCGAGAGTATCAGGACGTCGCCCGGGCAGACGTCCGCCGTGGCTATCTCGGTCTGCTTCCCTTCCCGTAGGACAGTGGTCGTGGAACGCACGCTCTCCTTGAGATGCTCGAGCGCGCGCTCGGTCGAGTAGCTCTGCGCGAAGTCGAGGATGACGCTGATGAGGATGATGCCGAGGATGATGCCGGCATCGACGTTCTCCCCGAAGTAGGCGGAGATGCCCGCGGCGAAGAAGAGGACGAAGACGAGGGGGTTGACGAAGGAGAGCAGGAACCGGACGATGACGTTCCTCTCCTTGGTCTCGGCGAGGACGTTATGGCCGTGCTCGGCGAGCCTCCTCCCCGCCTCCTTCCCGGAGAGCCCGGAAAAAGAGGTCGAGAGCTCCTCGGCGATGACCTTCGGGTCGAGCCGGGCGTACTCCTGGAGGGGAGAATCTGTCATCAATTACCTGTTCTTCGTGACAGCCCTATAAATAGTTTGCGCATCACTCGCCCTTGACCAGGATGCCTGTCCGCTTCGCGTGCAGGAAGGAGGCGCGCACCAGGAGGCCGACGGCGGCGAGCAGCACGAGATTCACGGCGAGCGCGTAGGAGAAGCCGCTCCAGGAGACCGCGCCTGTGGAGAGGAAGGAGCGCAGGTTCTCGAAGACATAGGTGGTGGGAAGGAGCCGCGCAATGGCCGCTGCCCAGGAGGGAAGGGCGGAGAGGGGATAGAACACGCAGCTGAAGGGCTCGATGACCCAGACGATGCTCCAGGCGAGGACCTGGATGCGCTGGCCGTAGCGGAGTATCAGCGAGGTGACGAAGAGGCCCATGACCCAGCCGAAAAGGGTGAGGAGGAAGCCTGCCACCGCGATGAACCAGATGTTTATCGAGAAGATGTTGAAGGCGTAGATCAGGCCGGCGAGCACCGAGAGCACCCCGAAGGTCATGAGCGAGCGTATGAGCGAGAGCAGCAGGATGGAGACCACGTGCTCGCTCACCCTGACAGGAGAGGAGAAGAGATGGTAGAGGGTCTTTGACCAGAAGTCCTCGAGCACGAAGACCGCGATGTCCTGGGAGGCACGCCAGACGAACACCCAGAGGATGACGCCTCCGAGCAGCATGGACAGGAGGTTCTGGTGCGAGATGTCCGTGATGAAGGAGCTGGTGAAGCCCCAGATGGTCAGATCGACGAGGGGCCAGTAGAAGATGTCGAAGAGCCGGTCCATACGGTGGACCGTGATGTAGAAGTACTTGAGGAGCAGGGCGTTTATGCGGTAGAGCTTCATCGCTTGCGCCTCGCAAGCCTGATGAAGAGATCCTCGAGGGTCGGCTGCCTGAGATGGAGATGCCGTATGCGGAAACCCTCGGCAAAGATCTTGTTGAGGACCTTGTAGAGGCGGTCGTCCTCTGTCGAGACCTCGAAGACGAAGCTTGCGCCCTCCGCCTTAATCAGCCTGACTTTCTCGCCTGCGAGGAAGACCTTGAGCCTGTCCGCGTCCTCCCTGACGGTGAGCTCGACCTTCGCCGTCGTGATCGTGCGCTTGAGGTTGTCCGCGGTGTCGATCTCGGTGATCCTGCCCCTATCCATGAAGGCGATGCGGTCGCAGAGCTCCTCGACCTCTGCCATGTAGTGCGAGGTGAAGAGGATCGTGCAGCCGGTCTCCCGGTTGTACCTCTTTATGATGGAGCGGGTCTTGTCCGCGATGTCAGGGTCTAGACCTACGGTGCACTCGTCGAGCAGCAGCACTTCGGGATCGGAGAGGAGCCCCTTGCAGAGCGCGACCCGGGTCTTCTCGCCGGAGGAGAGGTCCTCGAACTTCTGGTCGGCGAGCCTCGAGAGCTCGAAGCGGGAGAGGAGCTCGGCAATCTTATGCTCGCCGTCGGCCACGTGATATATCCTCGCGTACACGCGTAGGTTCTCCCTGACCGTGAGCACGTCAGACAATTCGTGATAGGCCGTCGCGACATTCACGCGGTTGCGCACATACTCCCAGTCCCTCTCCGGGTCGTGGCCGAGGATCGTGACCCTGCCGCCGTCCCTGGCGAGCACGCCGATGATCATGTTGATGGTCGTCGATTTCCCTGCGCCGTTGACGCCCAGGAGCCCGAAGATCTCGCCCTTCCTGATAGAGAAGGAGACATCGTCCACCGCGACGACCTTGCCGCGGTCATAGGCCTTGTGCAGGTGCTCGACGACTATCGCGTCCATGGCAGGGCGAGCGGAGAAGCGCCTTTAAAAAACTTCCTCTCCTTCCCGACACCCCTCTCCGGCCGGGGAAGGCGTGTCCTTCCGAAAACCATTTAATGGGACACGCCCCCCTGGACGGCTATGATCTGCATCGTCGACTGCGGGACCTCGTTCCTCAAGGACATCGAGAGCGGCGTCGCTGCGGCAGGGCATGGCCGGACCGTCGTCCCCATGGACAAAATCGCCGACAGGAATCTTGCCCGCTACAGCGGCATCATCATCTCCGGCGCCCCGATACTGCTGACCGAGGCGGACCAGGATGCGTTCATCGCGCGCTTCGGCTTTGTTGCTGATGCGGATGTCCCGATCCTCGGGATATGCTTCGGGCACCAGGTCATCGGACTCGTATATGGTGCCGCGGTGAGCAGAGGCGAAAAGATACAGAAGGAGGAGGCGATAAGGATGCTTTGCAGGGATCCGCTTTTCGCAGGCATAGAGGACGGCGTTTTCCATGAGGAGCATTCGGAATCCATCATCCTGCCTGAGGGTTTCGTGTCGCTTGCCGATTCTGCCACCTGCCGTAACGAGGCCATGAAGCACCGCGAGAGGACACTTTACGGCACGCAGTTCCATCCCGAGAGATCAGGGGAGAGCGGCAGAAGGCTCCTCGCCAACTTCCTTTCGATGTGCGGGAAAGAGTAGATGCGCCTCTCACTTCCTCTGCATCGCACCGTAGGGCATGCCGTTGACGAAGCGCTCGTCGCGCGCATAGATGAGGTCGTACTTCCTGATGCGCACCTGCCTGCCGATGTCCTCTAGCGCCTCGAGCAGCTCCCCCACCTCACCGTACGCCGCCTCGCACTCGAGGTCGTATTTGCCCATCGCCTCGGTGATCGTGAGCACGTGGGGGTTTATGCGGAGGAGCTCGCGCAGCCGCCGCCTCTGCGAAGGGTCGGCGAGCTCGATCATGACGGCGAACTGCCCGTAGCCGAGCAGGGAGAGGCGCAGCAGCGGCTTGAAGCCGAGGATGATCCTCTTCTTCTGCAGGCGCTCGAGATGGTATTTGACGGTGCTCACTGAAAGATGCAGGCGCCCGGCCATGGCGAGGAGCGGCATGCGCCCGTCCTCCTCCAGGAGCTCGACGAGGCCCTTGTCCCTCGCGGAGAGCTCAGCGGCCTTCTCCTTGAGCCCCTGCTCGATCTCGACGCGTTCGCCGCCCGTGAGGAACAGCGGCGAGAGATGGGTGACCCGGAAGACGAGGGAGGTGAGGCGCTTCTCTATCTGGGAGCCGTGCTCGGCCAGGAAGGCGTCGTAGACGGCATGGAACCTGGCGCGAGACGAGACGGTGAAGAGCAGCTCGAAGTCCCAGGCGCCGGAGAGCTCGGCAAGCCAGCTCAGCTCCTGGATAGTGCCGCACGCGGAGACGAACTCCTCTTTCCTCTGCTTGCCCTCGGGCGTAAGCAGCAGCTGCAGCCGGTAGACGCCCAGGCCCAGGCGGTTGAAGTCCACGATGGGCACGACGCGCTCGAAAAGACCTGCCTGGCGCATGCGCTGCAGCCGGTAGGCGGCGACCTCCTTGGAGATGCCGGCGGCCTTGGCGAGGCCGGTGGCCGGCGCACGGCCGTCCTCAAAGAGCTTCGCGAGGATATGCTTGTCCTTCCTGTCTAATTCTTTCATTATTTTCTGTTTTAATCTTTATTTTAGAAATTATATAAATTTTTCTGTTGAAAATATTATATATTGATAGCCACTATAGAGTGTTTCAGGTGAATAAGCATGTACATCAACAAACCATTTCCTGTGTGGAACCCTCTGGCCTTCCTGTCCTCGCTTATCCCCGGACGGCTCTGGTGCGGGCGCGAGGATGACGACTACGATGAGCCGGGCCACCGCAAAGGCAGGGAAGACGGCTACAACGGCGATGGCGACGGCGACGGCGGCTGGTGGTACTCCCTCTGAGACCGGCTAGCGTTCTATGGCAGGCTGCCCTCGCATGGCGGCCCTGCCCTTCCCCCCACTGCCGAACCAAAATCTTTTTAAACGGCCTCTTGTTCTCACGCCCAGAAAAGGGCTCTTAGCTGAGTCTGGTAGAGCGCTCGGTTGGCAATCGGGAGGCCGCGGGTTCAAACCCCGCAGAGTCCATCTCTAATCTTAGGAGCGGCCCGCATCGGCAGTGCATCCTCTCTTCGACAGCGCTGATGAGAAATCTCTTTGCCGGCAGAATCAGCGGTGCTGATGCACGTACTGCTGCTGGTACTGCACTTTGTTGTGCACGCCCTCTTTCGCCGGCGCTCTCGCCATCTTCTTCGCGAGCGTCCCCTGCTCGTACCTGAAGTAGTCGAGCGGCTTCATGTTCGGTTCGGTGTCATAGAAGACCCTGGTGCCCTTGATCTCCTTGACGCTCGGCCCGGTGCCGTAGCCGTCCTCCAGACGGGGGACAGTGCCGCCGTCCCAGGTGATGTCGCTCTCGAAGGGGCTGTAGCCTGTCTGGTAGATTACACCTGTCACGATCTCGTGCCCGGCCACAGCCTTCAACTGCTCAGGTATGGGAAGGCTGGTCCCTCCTATCCAGGTGTGCACGGAATCGATGACAGAAAAACCCTGGCTGTCAGTACCATATTGAACAGTGGTCAGGCCGGTGCTGTTGTAGTTGAAGTCCACGACGATGGACGCCTGCGACCGGTCGTACGTGCGCTGGAGCTGGAAGTGTCCCCCTGCCGCCTGCTCGAAGCCGGCGAACGCCGTGTCTCCGTCCCACGTCTGCGGGCCTTGCCCCAGATACACCTTGATCGGGATCTTGCTGTCCGGGAAACGTGTGTATATCTTGTAGATATTCGACTTCGTCATCCTCACCATGAAGCCCAGCAGGTCGTCGCCATGCTCATCCTTGAACTCCTTGAACAGCGGGATGCCTGTCGTGTCGTTGAACGCGTACGCCTTGTTCGTGTCTAAAAGCGAGTTGTTCCCGGCGCCCTTCCAGCTGTAGCGCGTGTTGGACGTATCGACGACGAAGAGCGAGTCCGCTCCTGTCTGCTTCGCGCGAAGCCTGAAGTTGCCGGAGGAATCCGTCGTGACGATGTTGGAGGAATCGCTCTGCAGGAAGACCTGCAGGCCGGCTATCCCTTTAGGGGTCAGCCTCTTCCCGTCCTGCGTGTACTTGGTGGAGAGAGCGTAGACGCCGTGGTTCCCGGCGACGACGAGCGG
>JBJKRA010000013.1:0-13943 GCA_046704905.1 Candidatus Woesearchaeota archaeon | reverse complement strand
GCCTGCAGCCTCTCGACGTTTTCCTGACACTCGACCCCAGCTCTCTTGCACTCTTTGGCACGACGAACGTCTCTCTCGTCCTCGCGCCGAACAACGCGACCGTCGGGCATGTCGCACTCACGCTCGACGCGGACGGGGAGACCTTCAACGACACCGGCAAGAGCGTACGCACGCTAGACATAGGCACGCTCGGCCAGCCGGTCCAGTACTCCTTCACCCTGCAGGGGACACGGTCGGGGAGCAGGACGATCAGGGCCTATGGCACCTACAGCGTGGTCGGCGACTACAACTTCTCGGTCGAAAAGCAGCTCAAGGTGAGCATCCCTCTGCCGACGGTGTCCTTCTCGGTGCTCGGCAGCAACGGTACGGAGACGCAGCGCATCTCATCCGAACACTGGTACCTTCTCGAGGTCGTCGTCCAGGACTACCCCGACACGGTGTACCGAAGCCGGAGCTGCACCTACCATAGCAGCGTGCTCGGCGCGCATACCTTCCCGGACGGCCTCGTCGCGAACGTGACCGTGCCACGCATCATGTTCCCGGAGAACGATACGATCACCGCGAACTGCACCTTCACCACCGTGTATGGCGAGCAGAAGAGCTTCGTCCTGGGAAGGGCCGTCAGCGTCAGCCCTCCTGCCTACCAGAAGAGCGACACAGGTCTCATCCAGAAGGCGATCAACGGGAGCATGGCGGCCTCCACGACAACCACATCGGCCAGCACGACGAGCGGGACATCGGCCGTGACCACGACCACCGCCAAGAAGCAGGAAGCGAAGAAGGGATTCTTCGCGAGCATCGCGGCGTTCTTCTCTAGGCTGTTCTGAGCATTCCCGGCCTTTGCTATCACCCCTCCAGCTTCCCGCCGCGGAGGGCAGGCATCAGTCCGCGGAGGCAGTAGGGATGACAGCGGAAGGATCGTCAGGGGGAGGGCCCCTGCGGGGAAGACGATCGACAGGATGCAGAGAGGAGGCCGGAGCCTATGCCTGCCTCCAGAGGAAATACCTCCCTGCAGGCAGTCAAGAGCGAGAAAAAAGATGGTGGGTCCAGAGGGATTCGAACCCCCGACCTTCCGGTTAAGAGCCGGACGCTCTACCAGGCTAAGCTATGAACCCGCGGTGGCAGGGAATAAACGAGGTGTTTATTAATGTTTCGCTCCCTGCGGACGACCATAAGATCAGGACGCCGACCCATAGGTTTAAATAAATTCTTCACGCCCTCAGGCACATGCATTACGCGATCATAGACTGCTACACCGACGAGCCGAGCGGGCTAGGCGTCCCGCCCTACCTCGGCACCTACCCGCGCTACCTCTACGGCGCCCTCAACACGGGAGAGCATGTGATCAGCTACCTGACAATCGACGACCTGAGGGCGGCCTTCACGCCCGGGTCCGCGAGCGACATGCTCTCGGAGCGCAAGACCGGCATCAAGCGCTACAACCTGACGAAGAACCACAACCACGTGGAAGAGATCCTCGCCAGGGCCGACGAGATCATCGTCGTGGCGGGGATCAACACGCCGGGGAAGTACCTCTCCGCGGTGCCGGGATCGCTCAACGAGGCCGCCGAGTACATCAAGGGCTACAGGGCGCGGAAGGTTCTCACCGGACCTGCCGCCATCGTCGGGACGCGGCTCCAGGGAGGGAGGTACGCCGAGAAGCTGCGGCTCAACGTCTTCGAGACCATCGATTTCAACTATCTCGGCATCAATGAGTACGACAGGCTTCATACCGAACGCTCTGGCCCGATCCTCTCGCAGATCCCATGGCCGGCCATGATGGAGATCGAGTCGGGGAAAGGGTGCGACGTGGGAAGATGCTCGTTCTGCACCGAGCCGCTCAAGAACAGGGTGTCCTACCGGGACGCGGATGCCGTCATCGCGGAGATGCGCTCGCTCTCCGCATACGGCGCAGAGCATTTCCGCCTAGGCAAGGCCACCTGCTTCTACAGCTACCAGCACGGCGACGTCAGGCAGATCAGGCACCTGCTCTCGTCTGCCGCGGCGCTCAGGCCCAAGGTGCTGCATATCGACAACGTCAACCCGAACAAGGTGATCTTCGGGAACGGCGAGGAGATCACGAAGCTCGTCGCGGAGTACTGCACGGCAGGCAACATCGCGGCGTTTGGCGTGGAGAGCTTCGACTTAGAGGTCGTCAAGGCGAACAGGCTCAACACAGGCCCTGAGAACGCGATCAAGGCCGTCCGGCTCATCAACAGGTACGGCGCCGTGCGCGGGGAGAACGGCATGCCGAAGTTCCTGCCGGGCATCAACATCATCCTAGGGCTGATGCGCGAGACCAGGGAGACGCTCGAGATCAACTACAGGTATCTCAGGCGGATACTCGACGAGGGACTGCTGCTGCGAAGGATCAACATCCGCCAGGTCGTGCCTTTCGAGGGGACGCTCCTGCATGAGCTGGCCGGGCTCAAGTATCTCAAGAAGAACAAGCGGCTCTACTGGAGCTGGAGGAAGAGGGTGCGGCGCGAGATAGACAATCCCATGCTCCAGCGGCTCATCCCGAGAGGGACGCTCCTCAGGGACGTGCTTCTCGAGACCTACGACGGGAACCACACCTTCGGCAGGCAGATGGGCACCTATCCCATCGTGATCGGCGTCGAGGAGCGGGCGCCCATACGGCAATGGTACGACATCGAGGTGACGGACTGGATGCTGCGCAGCGTCACGGGCGTCATAAGGGAGAAGCACATCCCCCACGAGGTCAATACAACCTTGGCAGCCTATCACGGATAGGATACGGTTTCCTGCAGGAGCGGCAGACAAGCTCTTCCTTCTCCTCCCTCAGCTTCCCCCTGCAGGCCGGGCAACGGAGCAGCGAAAGGATTGAAGAGGGGAAGGCCATCTCTCAGTACGCCCTCGAGAAGAATACGTTGTACTTCGCAGGCCTTGTGCAGTGCACGCACTTCCCTGCGATGAGCTTCTCCTCCTTGAGCGGGATGTTACGCGAGGTGACGCCCTTCGTCTCCTCCTTGATCGCCTGCTCGCAGTCCGGCTCCCCGCAGAAGGAGGTCTTGATGAGCCTTTTCTTTCCGGCGGCATCGAGGAAGGCCTTCCAGTCTTTTACCTCGACGATACACGCGTCCATCGCAGCCCTGGCCTTCTCGTACATGTCCTTCTGCATCTGCTCAAGCAGGGCATCGATCCTTCCCTTCAGGCCCTCGAGCGGGAGGAACGTCTTCTCGCCGGTGTCCCTCCTGACGACGACGCACTGCCGTTTCTCGAGGTCGCGGGGGCCTAGCTCGATGCGCAGCGGTATGCCCAGGAGCTCGGCGTCGTTGAACTTCCAGCCTGGGGTGTACTCCTCGCGGTCGTCGACGTAGGCGTCGAGGCCCTTGAGTTCTCCAGCGAGCCTCTTCGCCTCGGCGATGATGGCATCCTTGTCCTTGAAGTAGATAGGCACGATTACGACCTTCCTTTGCGCCATGCGCGGCGGGATGACCAGACCCTTGTCGTCGCTGTGGACCATGATGAGCGCGCCGAGCAGTCTCGTCGAGACGCCCCAGGAGTTCTGCCAGCCCAGATGCTCCTTCTCGTCCTTCCCTATGAAACCGATGCCGAACGCCTTGGCGAAGTTCTGTCCGAGATGGTGGCTCGTGCCCATCTGCAGGGCTTTCCCGTCGGGCATGAAGGCCTCGATGCTGTATGTCTCGACGGCGCCTGCGAACTTCTCCTGCTCGGTCTTCCGCCCTTTGAGGACAGGCACTGCCAGGAGATCGTGGCAGAGCGCCTCGTACTCGTCGAGGACCTTCAGGACCTCGCCGACGCATTCCTTCTCGGTCTCGTAGACGCAGTGGCCCTCCTGCCAGAGGAACTCGCGGCTGCGCAGGAAGATCTTGGTGTCCTGCACCTCCCAGCGCACGATGTTGCACCACTGGTTCATCCGCAGGGGAAGGTCGCGATGGCTGCGTATCCAGCGCCCGTACGCGTCGTACATGATGGTCTCCGACGTCGGGCGCAGAGCCAGGCGCTCCTGGCTCTCGTCCTTCCTCTCGATCCAGGCGACCTCGGGGCTGAAGCCCTCGGCGTGCTCTGCTTCCTTGGTGAAGAAGGACTCGGGGATGAAGAGAGGGAAGTAGGCGTTCTTGACCTCCATCTCAGCGAGCCTTTCGTTGAAGTAGTCCATGATCCGCTGCCAGAAGCCGTAGCCCAGGGGACGGATGATCATGCAGCCTCTGACAGGTGCGTAGTCGGCGACGCCGGTCTTCGTGACGACCTGGCTGTACCATTCGGGCATGTCGTCCGCCTTCCGGACCGTGATGCCGCGCTGCTCGACTTTCTTTTCGCTTGCCATGGTCGAGGGATGGGCGACGTCCCTATTTATGCTTTTCGCTGCGCTGCATGGATCCCTGCGACGCGCATCACGTACAGCAGGGCAGGCCTCGTCATCCGCGAGGGCAGTGCAGGTACGGATAGGAGAGCGTACGCATGACCATCCCTGCATACCCGACGACCCTGGCAACCAAGGAGGGAGAGCGGCTTGCGGCATGATGATCGGAAGGCGGTCAGCGGTCGATGAGAAGGTGGAACGCGCCGCTCGCGAACGCTATGAGGAAGGCGTCGAAGCCGAGGAGCAGCAGAGGGAGCGCGGCGAGGAAGAGGAAGGTGTAGGTGTGGATCCTCCTCCTGTGCTTCGCGAGGTTTATCGCGACGAGGACGAGCGCGACCGCCACCGCAGCGACGTAGGAGAAGAAGAGAGACGCTATCAGCGCGATGAGCCCGACGCCCATGACGAAGCGGTAGATCCTGCTCGTCTTCACGTCGATGTCAGGCAGGAGCCCGTAGAGCACGGCGACGATGATGAGAAGGACGGCACGCGCCGCGTCGACCGGCTGGCCGAGCCACGCGCTCAGGCCGAGGTACACCGCGACGAAGAGCAGGCTCGTGAAGAGGTGGAAACGGAAGCCCGACGCACGACGATGATGCGTTCCCATCGGTCTACAGCACGTCCCTTGTCGCGTCGAGCAGCGCCTCCGCCTTCTTCAGGTCTTTCTCCCTGATGATGAGGCGGTTAGGGAAGAGCGTATAGCACTTCCATCGCAGGCCCTCCCCGAAATCATCGAAGCCTATGCCTTTGCCTTCAAGCGCCCTTCGCGCAGCGGCGAGGTCGAACGTCCCGGCAAGGGTGCATGCACCGCAGAAGGGGCGCAGCGCATGCTCCCGGGACGGACCGGTCCCGTGGGACATCCTTTCGCCTCTGCACACCGCGCAGGCCGCCTTCCTCTTGAGCCGGCGCAGGTCGTTGCGCCATGCGTTCCAATAGAAGACGTCAGGCTCCATCGCGCCCGTGGTCAGGAAGCGATAGGCAAGGGTCGCCATCCCTGCCGCGACCGACGCCGTCAGGGTGTTGAGCGCGCCCAGCGTCGAGCAGCTGTCGATTTCCCCAGAACCGGCCTTAGGCACGGGGAAGACGTCGCGCAGGCAGCCTGCCCCTTCTCCGACACCGAAGAAGTATCCCTCGTCGCCCGCGGCCGTGCCGATGACGAGCGGCAGCCGGTACCTCTTGCAGTAGTCGTTGACCAGGAGCTTGGTCGAGAGGTTGTCGGTGCAGTCGAGGATCACCGTCCGATCCCGGTCCTTGGCGATGCCCTTGAGGAGGGCGATTGTCTCGGCATCGATGTAACGCAGATGGGGGACGATCTCCACCCCGGGGTTCGCCGCGGCGAGACGCCCTTTCGCCGCCTCTGTCTTCATCCTTCCCACGTCAGCTTCCGTGTAGAGGGTCTGACGCGGGAGGTTCTCCTCAACCACCTCGTCGTAGTCGACAAGATGCACCGCACCTATGCCGGCGCGTACGGCTAGGTCTGCAGCGACCGTACCGAGCGCGCCTAGGCCGATGACGACGAGCGTTGCCCTGCCCAGGCGTCTTCGGCCTTCGATGCCGATGTTGCCGTAGCGCAGCTGGCTCTGGTAGCGCGAGAGGGCATGATCGGGCTTTCCTGCCATGGCCGCGATGGAACCCTGCAGCTTATATAAACCTTGCCTTGGCAGACAGGACAGGGATACCTTAATATAACATAGGGGACTGACCCATGCACATGCCTTCGCTCATCACCATCGACGGATCCTCCGGCGAGGGGGGCGGACAGATGCTGCGTACTGCGCTCGCTCTGTCTACAACACTGTCCCTGCCTTTCCGGATGGACAAGATCAGGGCGGGGCGCGCGAACCCAGGCCTTCGGCCGCAGCATCTCGCCGCGGTTGAGGCATGCGCAGGGCTCTGCGACGCGAAGACCGAAGGCGCGAAGGCGGGGAGCACGGGCCTCCTCTTCATCCCGGGAAAACGAAAGAGCAGGAGCATCAGCGTCGAGGTGCCGACAGCAGGCTCCCTTACGCTGATCACTCAGGCGCTCTTCCTGCCCCTGCTCTTCGGGACGAGGAGGACCAGCGTGAAGATGAAGGGCGGGACCGACGTGCCCTATAGCATGCCCTCCTCGTACCTGTCGCAGGTGGTGCTGCCTAACCTCATCCCCTATGCCGACGCCAGGTTCTCGGTCGCACGAAGGGGGTTCTATCCGGAAGGGGGCGGCGAGGCGACGCTCTCCGTGCGGCCAGGGCATGAGACGTTCCTTGATCTCCCTCAGGCGGACTTCTCCACGCTCGGCGAGGTGGTACGCGCGAGCGCAGAGATCGTCACCACTATGTCGCACAGGGATCTCGCCGAGCGTTTCGCAGAGGTGTGCAGGCTTGCGCTGCAGCAGCGCTTCGGCGTGCCTGCAGGCGTCAGCCTGCAGACGAGCGACGCGCCGGGCGAGCATTTCGCCGTGACCTGCTGGCTGGTGCGCCAGAGCGGCGAGCGCACGATCAGGGTCGGCGCGGACCTGCTCGCCACGCGACCTGACGAGCAGTCGATCCCGGACCTGCTCGGCCGGCTGCCTCTCTCCACCCTGGACGAGCATTTCGCGGACACGGCCATCCCGCTGCTCGCGCTCGCAGGGGGAAGCCTGAGGATACCGAAGGTGACGCCGCACCTGGAGGCGAACATCCAGGTCAGCGGACTCTTCACCGGGACGGAGTTCAGGATAGAACAAGACACGCTTACCGCAATCACGCGAGCGCAAGCAGCTCGATCTCGTACTTGAGCGAGAGCACCTCGTAGTAGAGGTCCTTCTTCTGCTCGGCGCTAAGGGAGAGCGTGGAGAGATGATCCTCCAGCCCCGCGACGGCCGTGCGGGCATGCTCGAGATCACCCTTCTCGACGATTGCGCGGGCCTTGGCGAGCCGGGTCTGCCAGTCCTCGTCCTTCTTTGGCATCTTCTGGTCGAGGAGCGCCTGCTCCTCAGACTCCTCCTTGATGGCGCCGAGAGGGGTGACCTTCTGGCGGTCCTTCATGAAGAGGAAATACTCGCGGTAATCGAGGTCGCGCTTGCGCTCGAGGAGCTTCTCTTCGATCGCCTCGAGCGCGTGCTCCTTCTCGGCGAGCTTCCCGTAGAACGCCTTCTCCTCTGCCTCGCGCTTCCCTAGGTCGCGCTTGGCCTTCGCGTAACGGTTGAGCTCGTCGTGCTCGCGCTTGAGCCTGGCGATCTCCTTCTTCAGGGACGCCAGGCTGTAGGAGAGCTCTTTGGCCTGCTCGACCTTCTTCCTCTCTTTGGCCAGCGTCTCGGTGTCCTTGGCGAGCCGCTTCTCCGTCTCTGAGATCCTCTTTTCCCGCGCATCGAGCGCCGAGGACGCCTCCTGCATCCGTGCGTCCGAGGCGGCGGCATCCTCCAGGAGCCTGTCCTTGGCCTCGACGATATCAGCCATGGCCTCTTCCTTGAGCTCACCGAACTCTTTCTCGCGGGCGGCGAAGGCCGTCTGATCATTTTTCAGATGCTCTTCCTTGAGCATGAGGTCCCTTATCCTTGAGAGAATCTCTTCCTCCTTCACGTGGAGGGCCTTGTCGAACTGGTCAAGCTCCGTCCGCCTGACAAGGATGTCCGCCTCCCGTTTCTCCATGAGCGAGGCGAGGCCGTCGAGCGCCTTCTTCTTCTCCCCATATTCCGTGGCAAGGCGGCTGCTGTCCGCCTGGAGCCTGATGACGTCCTGTTCAAGCGCCATCTTCTTGTCCAGCAGCTCGTTTATCTGCTGGCGCAGGAGATCGTACTGCTCATGCTTGAGGAGCTCGGTGTTCTTCAGGTCATCCTGGCGTACCTTGAGGAGATCCTCCCTCTCGCCGAACGCGCGCTCGCGGTCGGAGAGGTCATGGTCGCGCTGCGCAAGACGCTCGGAAAGACGTTCGAGGTCCTTCTCCTTCTCGGCGAGCTCCTTCGACTTGTCGTTGAGCTCCTTCTCTTTGTCGGCGAGCGCCTTGCCTAGCTCTGCCTTCATCTTCGCCATCTCGTCGAGCTCTTTCCGGTACTTCTCGGCGATCCTGGCCTCGAGCTCCTCCTGCTTCTGCCGCTCCACCTCCTGGATCGCAGGAGGCTCTGTCAGCTCGTGCAGGCGCTCCTCCTCTGCATCGGCAGGCGAAGCGGATATCGCGGAGAACGCAGGGCCGACAGCCGCCGCCAGGGTCGTCGCAGGGGGATGCGCAGGAGCCGCGTGTGAGGGCTGCCTCTGCGAGGGCGGCTCTTCTTCCGGCATAGGCGCACCCGTCTCCTCGCGGGGGACATAGGAATCGAGGACAGGGTCGCTGTACTTCTGGAGGTCCTGCTCGAACTCCTCCAGATAGCGATCCGCGTCCGAGGCAGGCTCCTGAGCAGGGGCAGCTGCCGTCCGATCGACGACGTAGCGCCTGGTCACGGTCCCCTCCCCTTCCTCCGCCTTCTTGCGTTTGAAAAATGAAAACATGTCAGCACCCACCTCCATTTTCATACACCCAGTGGTATTTAAAGTTTCCCTCTGCGCTTCCCTCCTCTGAAGTGAAGGCGACAGCCCTGAACAGGCTGATGAGGGCCTGCAACCGAGGGGACAGGAAGGAGGCTGCCCTTTCCAAAATCTTTTTAAATGGCCACGGTCTCCCAAGAACCGGTCCTATCAGGCTTTACGCGAAGGAGGATTAAGCAATGGAAGAACTGACCTGCAGCTCATGCAAAAAGAAAATCACGAACATCACCGGCAGCGTACGCTTCCCCTGCCCGAAGTGCGGCGAGCATGAGATCATACGCTGCGGCCACTGCCGCTCGATCTCTGCGCCCTACACCTGCCCCGGATGCCAGTTCGAGGGTCCGTGAAGATGGCCAACGCTATCGTGACCCTCAAGCTGATGCCCGAGTCCCCTGACGTGGACCGTGCGGCCGTAGCGACTGAGGCAAGGAACATCATCTCCGCTTTCTCCGGAGAGGATGCAGAAAGCATCCGCGTCGAGGAGGAGCCTGTCGCGTTCGGCCTCGTCGCGGTGAAGCTGACCTTCGTCGCCGACGAGAGCAAGGGCGTGCCGGACAGCCTGGAGGCCGACCTCTCTGCGATCGACGGCGTACAGTCCTGCCAGGTCGAGGACTTCAGGCGAGCCCTCGGATAAGACCGACAAGCTCTCCTGCGGGGAGAGCCACCTTCAACCCTTTCGGGTCCGCATGCGAGAATGCGTGCGGGATGCCCTTCTTCCTCAATCCTTCGCTCACCTTTTCGTTCTTCTTCAGGGCGATCCTGTGCCTTTTCGCAAGCTCGTGTAGGTCGTAGAAACCTACAGGATCGGCTGCACCTCTCTCGTACGCCGCCTCGGCGGCCATCGCAGCGACGAAACGCTTCTCTGCGGCGGAAAGAAGACCCATCCCCTCCTCTCTTCCGAGGATGGCCTTGAGGAGGTCGGCGTCGCCGAGCGGGCCTGCGTAGAGCGGGCCGAGGCCACTCACCGCAGCGGCGCAGGCAGGGCAAGCCTCCCTGGTACCGCGCCCGAAGGAGAGGCACGAAGGGCAGTGCCAGTAGGGATGGTGCGCCGAGAGCGTCTCGTCGACCTGCCGCTTTCCGGGCACGTTCTGGAAATAGACCCTGAAGTAATGGTCCCTGGCGTACGATGCCATCGGCTGGAGCGCGTGCTCGTACTGCGCGCCGACGAGCTGGACTTTCCTGATGAGGATGCGCAACCCCACCTCGTGCATCATGGCCGTGCGCAGCGGCGTCGCCCAGTATTTCCGAAGGCAGGCCTTGGGATAGGTGCCTGAGAGCGGTGCGGTATCGGTGGCGGTCACGGCCAGCATCCCGTCGCGGCGCAGCGCGCGGATGCCGGCGTCGAGGAAGGGGTTCGGGCTGCCGAAGGGATCGATGTCTATGTAGGAGAAGAGACCGTTGCCCGCGAGAAAGCGGACCGCGTCATCGTTGGAGATACGAAAGCGTTCCTTGATGCCGTTCATCTCCAGGTGCCTGCCGATGGCTCCCGCCGCGTCAGCAGAGCGATCATTGAAGACGACCTCCCCGACGAGAGAAGGAGGAAGCTCTTTGAGAAAGCGGACACCGCGGATGCCTGAGCCTGCGAGAGGAAGGGCAAGCCGCGGCTGTCTCTTTCCCGATGCGGCCAGGACGAGGATAGAGAAGGAACGGTTGAACGCCATGACCGGGTTGTAGAAGACGCCCATCTCCCTGGAGACCACCTTCGGCGTGGCGGCCTCTATGGTGGCCTTGCCCTCGGTAACGCGTACCATGGGTCTGGGAGGGCGCCTCTTGCTTTATGTATCTTTCGGGGGCCATCCTAACCATTAAATAGGAAAGGGGGCTACACAGGCCTGATGATACCTGGACGGCTCCGGAGAGGCGACACTGTCGGGATCGTCGCGCCCTCGAACGCGATGGTCCCCGAATACCGGTACCTGCTCGACGGGGCCGTCAGGAAGCTCGAGAGCCTGGGGCTCAAGGCGGCCCTCGGAAAGCATTGCCTGGATGTCGATAGGTACGGTGTCTCCGCTGGTGAGCCGGAGGGGCGCGCAGAGGACCTCAACGCCATGTTCTCCGACCGGGGCGTCAAGGCCATCTACTGCGCCCACGGCGGGGAGACCGCGAACCAGCTCCTCCCCCTCGTCGATTTCGGGAACATCACGAGGCATCCCAAGATCCTCCTCGGGATGAGCGATATCGACGTCCTGCATCTGGCTATCAACCGGAAGACCGGCCTCGTCGTCTTCCACGGCTCCGACCCGAAGAGCGGCAGGGGCCTCGACCTGGACATCCCCTATACCTGGGAGAGCTTCCGGAGGAGGATGCTCCAGGCGGATCGGGCAATACCTGCGTCCTCGCCGAGGAAGTGCGTCAGGAAGGGGAAGGCAGAAGGCAGGCTGCTCGGCTGCAACATCTCCTCGATCCTGAAACTCGCCGGGACCCCTTATTTCCCCGACTTCTCTGGCGCCGTCCTCTTCCTGGAGAGCTATCTCGAGGATACGAGAAAGGCGATATGCGAACTCCAGCAGCTCAAGGAGATCGGCGTGTTCGATCGGATACAGGGACTGGTCATCGGGCACGTGCTCGGGTTCCAGAAGGAGCGATGGATCAAGGAGCATGACATCAAGGCCAGGTATGAGGAACTGATCCTGGACATGACAAGAGAGTACGATTTCCCCATCCTCAAGACGGACGATTTCGGGCATGAGTCGGCGAACTGCTACCTGCCCATCGGCGGGAAGGTGGAGATCGACGCGGAGAGGAAGACGGTTCGCATGGCTGAGGATTTCCTCGTCTGAGAAAGAAGAAAGTTTATATATCCTGCCGACACGTTCCGGATCATGGCCACCGATGAGCTGCCCAAGCTCAGCCACCATGAGCAGGAGGTGCTCAAGAACATCCTCGAGCATGCGAAGCTGCCGGACGCCGACATCGCGAGGCTTCTCGGGCTCTCGCCCCAGGCTGTCTTCAAGATACGGCACAAGCTCGAGGAGCGCCATATCATCAAGGGCTACCAGCCTATCATCGATTTCACGAAGCTGGGCATCTCGATGCTCGCGATGCTGGTGATCAACCTGACGCCAAAGGTCTGGGAGACGACGACCGAGGCGCAGATTGCCGAGCGGATCAGGAAGATACCGGCGATCATCCAAGCCTACCGCATCGTCGAGCAGGACGCCAGCCATATCCTCCTGATGGGCTTCGTCAACCATGCGCAGATGGAACGTCATCTCATGAGGCTGCAGACGAAGTTCGCGACCGAGATCGAGATCAAGCAGCTCTACCGGTTCTCGGCGGACAACATCATCACCCAATCCCCGCTCGGGCTCCTGTCAGGAATGCTCCACCCCGGCGAGATCAGCCTCGACGAAGTCTTCCTGCAGCGGAAAAAACGTTGAGGATAGCAACCGATCGTGCCTGAAACGGTTTATTTTCTCTACGCAAGAATTATATACCTCATTTTCCTAAAAGGAGGGGTTATCCATGGGCATCAACTGCAACTGCCTTCCTCTTCTTCGAGGTTCCCAGGTTGACCTCTTTTCTAGCTGTTCCGCGTCCGTAAGGAGGTGAGCGCGATGCGCATGCACAGCAAAGACGATTGGGACGATGATGACGACGACGATTACTATGACCATGATGACGACGATGACCGCTAATCTTTTTCATTAACCTAAACAGGTGAGAAAAGACATGCCAGCCAAAGGAAAGAAATCCAAGAAGTAAGACGCGTATGATCCTAGCGTAACCTTTTCTTTTTCTCTTTTTTGTTGATATGCTCTCTGTTTTTAGGGTAGTACTTATTCTACGCAAAAATGGATAGAACGTCTCAAATACCGATCCTGCCCATCTTCAGGGTGTTCTCAGTGCAGCAATCTGGACCATGGCATCCCTTACCACACCGACAAGAGGCAGGATCCTGCTGATGCTCACGCTCTATGCCGGACTTGGCCTGGGCGAGACAACCTATACCGGTTCCCGCAACGCGCATGAGAGCCTTCCGCCGAAAGAGGGACCGTCCATCGAACGGCTGACAGAGGAGACGGAGACGGCTCCTGCCGACGTCTTCATGGCGCTGACAGGGTATGCCCCAGAGCAGGTGGAGCTGGCATCGCAGGACTCGGCGAAGCTCGCCCGCACCCTGCCACGGATCGCCCCGTACATGGACACCTTCATCGACGCCTCCGACAAGACAGGCATCCCCGACGCCTACCTGAAGTCGACCATCGTGTTCGAGTCGGAAGGACTTGCCAACGCTGTATCGTATGCCGATGCGCAAGGCAATTCGCAGATCGTCCCTTCCACCCTGACCAGCTTCCGCAGCAGGGTGCTCTACGACATCCACAAGCTCAATGCCTCCTTAAGGCCAGAGGAGCTCGACTCGCTCCTTTCCATGCCGCTTTCGGCCTATCTCAGCAGCCGGCATCTGATACCCGGCGTGGAAGGCGACGACTGGATCTACCATCGCGTGCCGCTCGCCCTGACGGTGATGAGGGGATACGGTGGGAAGGTGCCCTACAGGAGGGATGCGCAGACGACGCTGCACAATCCGCGCTTGAGCATCCACCTACAGGCGCTCATCCAGCTCGACCACCTGCTCTCGCTGTACGCCACGGTGGTCCAGGAGAGCGAAGCCTCGCCTGGAGCAGCCTATGCCGACGCGCCGCTCTCCGTCCCGATGCTCGCCGCCTCCTACAACCAAGGCATCAACTACTCGAGAGGACTGCTCGGGCGGGCCATAGGTAGGGGCTACGACAAGGAGAGGATATTCACCTATTTCGACGACGCCTCGAAAAGGGGCGCCATGGGCTACGCCAATAAGGTAGCGCAGATGACATCATACCTCGGCAGCAAGAAGAATGGATAAGAGAAAGGGGAAAGGGTTTATTTCTTCTTCTTCTTGATCTTCTTGACCTCCTTGTCGAGATCGAGACGCTCGATGAGCTCCTTGTAGCGGTTCCTGATCGTGACCTCGGTGACCCCGGCCACGTCAGCGACCTCGCGCTGGGTGCGCTTCTCGCCGTTGATGAGCGCGGCGACGTAGAGCGCGGCGGCCGCGATGCCCGTCGGGCCGCGGCCGGACGTGAGCTCGACCTCCTGCGCCCGCTCGATGATCTCGACGCTCTTGCTCTGGGTCTCGG
>JBJKRA010000012.1:0-16342 GCA_046704905.1 Candidatus Woesearchaeota archaeon | reverse complement strand
TCGCAGGCTCCGACGCGTTCTCTCCCAGGTGCTCGAGCACCTGGGAGAGAACGCGTCGGAGCCTGCGAAGGCACAGGCGCCGCCTCCGCCGGTGGAGCTGCCCAAGGCCTCCGATTCCTTCGGCGAGGACCTCGACAAGGAGGACGAGCTCGACGAGTTCGAGGACCTGGTCAAAGAGAAGTAGAAGATTCTTTATGCTGCTGTCACGATACCCGGTCAAAGGTACTGCTGAAGGTCCTTGTCCAGCCTACCCTCGTATTCGTGCAGGGGCGTTATGAACTTCTTCGGCAGTTTCTTAAGGATTTCCAGTCCGAGCGGGAGCTGTAGGATCTTGCCGTGGATATACCCTTCGCTGTTCTGCTCGACGATGTGCTTGAGGTTCGGCCCATCCGGTATGGTGCCTGATTCCTCTGCCTTGCTCGATACGAGGTAATTCGGATCGTGCGATTTGACGTGGTCGAAGATGTACTGGTACTTGAAGGGCTTGACTTCTGTCGGCTTGATGGCTGTGTACTTCATCTCTGCCGTTGTTTTCGGAGTATCGATGGCGGGATGCATGATAAGATATCCTATCCACCACCATATAGGCTTCCCTGTCCTCACCAAAGAAAAAAAGGTTTAGAGATCCTTCAGTCCGCCCTCCTCGATGTAGAAGGTGCACTCGCCTTCCGGAAGGTTCGGCGAGTCGATGAGCTTCGCGACGCGGCTGCCTTTCTTGCCCTTCCTCATGTAGATGCGGAAGGTGCTCGCGTGCCCGACGATATGGCCACCGATGGCCGAGGTCGGGTCGCCGAAGAACTGGTCGGGCTTGGCCATGACCTGGTTAGTGACGTAGACGCAGATGTTGTAGGTGTCGGCGAGCTTGAGCAGGAGATGCATGTGCTTGTTGATCTTCTGCTGGCGCTCGGCCAGGGTCCCCCTGCCGATGAATTCTGCGCGGAAATGCGCGGTCAGCGAGTCCACGATGATCAGCTTGACGTTGAGGCCCTCCTTGCTGATGAGCTCCTCGGCCTTCTCCGCAAGGAGCATCTGATGGTCGCTGTTGAAGGCGCGCGCCACCTTGATGTGCTTGAGGGCGAACATCGGATCAAGCCCTTTCGCCTCTGCGAGCTGCTTGATGCGCTCGGGGCGGAAGGTGTTCTCCGTGTCGATGTAGATCACGTAGGGGTCGTTCTTCTTCTCCTGGGCGATCACGTTGACCGCGAGGATATGGGCCATCTGGGTCTTGCCGCTGCCGAACTCCGAGAAGATCTCGGTGATGGCGCCGGTCTCGAAGCCTCCGCCCATGAGCTCGTCGAACATCTTCGAGCCGGTGGGGATCTTCTCGACCTTCTGGCGCTTGGCGAGGATGTCCTCGCCTGTCGCGAAGCCCATGTTGAGCGCGTCCCTCGCGCTGTGGATGATCTTACGCGCCGCGCTCTCGGTGATGCCCGTGACCTCCACTATCTGGCCGGGCGACGCCACGGCTATGGAGATGAGCGTATCGAACCCTCCGGACGCGAGCTTCTCCGCCGAAGCGGCGCGGACGCCTGTGTGGTCGGTGAGATTCTCTATGCCTTTCTCCTTCTTCCTCCCGGACTCTTCCGGGGGGGGAACATCTTCAGGAACTTCCATCATGACAGCCTCTTGTTTCATCGATAATCACCTCGGTTATATAATCTTTATGCGTCCTTCCCGTTGAGGACGATATGCTCGTATGCCTTCTGCAGCAGTACAGCGGCTTTCGGCAGGTCGTTGACCCGCAGCGAGGAGGTGGTCTTCCACTCGTCCTTGTCGGTCTTGTACTCCTTCTTGAGCGCGACCGTGTAGTAGGTGCCCTTGCCGTTGTCGTTCGCCCAGACCGCGGCGCTCAGTGCGCCCGCCCGGAAGGACGCTTCCGGCATCTTTCTCGCTTCCATTTTCCTTCCCTCCTTGCTTTTCGCTTCTTGTTTCAGTGGAGTGCGGTCGTCTTGGACCGCTACGGTCCCTAAAGGCCGCTCCTCTTATATAGTTCTCAAGCAAGAATGTCCAGTGACAGGGGAAATGGTATTAATAGGGCAGGCCCCTCTCCCCCCTCATGTCCTCACTTGCCAGGGATATGCACGGCAGAAAGGTCGTCACGCACTTCAACCTCCCTCCCGCGAGGGAGAAGGCCATAGCGTATCACCATAACCTTTAAATACGGACCGGCCTTCCTCGGTCCTCATGAACTACGAAGACATGCACTCACGCGCTCTCGCCAACATCCCGGAGTCCGTGAAGGAGGCGGACCGCTTCGAGGTCCCGAAGGTCACCGGCTACATCCAAGGCAACAAGACGATCCTCTCCAATTTCGCGCAGATCGCGCACACGCTCGACCGCCGCCCTGAGCACCTGCTCAAGTACATCCTCAAGGAACTGGCGACCGCAGGCGAAATCAAGAGCTCCGGCATCGTGATCATCAATTCGAAGATCTCCGCCGTAAGGCTCAACGACAAGGTCAAGCAGTACGCGAAGGAGTTCGTCATCTGCCGCGAGTGCGGCAAGCCCGAGACCGTGATGCAGAAGGAGGGCGACGTGAACTACCTCAAGTGCAACGCGTGCGGCACGAAGTACCCGATCAGGGGAAAGATCTAGATGTTCCTGTCGCGCACGGTCGCTTCCGACGGCCGCATGACCGCTGTGCTGTACGACGACGTCCTCGACGGGCAGGCATTCTCCGGGAAGGCGTTCGTGGACCTGGCCGACCCGTTCTACCGCGGGAAGAAGGCCTCTTCAGAAGATATGGACATGGCGCTAACCGAAGCGTTCAGCGTGTTCTTCATCGGCAAGGAAAGCGTTGCCAAAGGGAGGGCGGCAGGCCTGCTCGACGAGACGACCGAGATCCTGCTCGCGCCGGGCGTGCCGTTCGCGCAGATGTTCCGCATCTAGGGGATTTTTCTCTTGTTCTTCTTCAGTGGATACGGGTCGTAGACGAGATCGTCCTCGAACATGATGAGGAACTCGATGTTTCGTATCGCGGGGAACGCCTCCCGGAGCGCGGCCACTTCCTTCTGCAGATCCTCATGCCCCTTGACCTCTAGCGTTATCTCGAAGCTCCAGGGGCCTACGGTCTCTATGGCAAGAATCATGCACGGGTTGTGCTGCGCATAGGAAAAGAGCCGGTTACGCTCTTTCTCGTCCAGATCCTGCATCTGGATGAGGAGCCTGTAGCTCTGCATGCCGTACCGCTGCGCGCGGATATAGGCGGTGTAGCCCTGGATGATACCCCTCCTTTCCATCCGGCGGATACGGAGGGCCACGGTGCTCGCCGGGTGCCCGACCTTCTTCGTTATGGAGAGCACAGGTTCCCTTGCCGTGTTCGAAAGCTCCGAGAGGATGGAGGCGTCCAACGCGTCGAGCTCTTCGGCCTCAGGATCCTTGCCGAAGAACGGAGCCTTATGGTCTTCGGGCGCGGGCAGGTACCCCCTTCTGGTCTGGCGCAGCTCTGTCCTTATGGAGACCGTGCTGTCGACGAGGTATTTCCCGTACCTGTTCCTTATCCCGTAGTAGAGCTTGTTGAAATGCACGACGCTCGTGCACATCAACGCGAAGACGAGATCGTACCTCCCGCCTACCAATGCGATCCAGTAGAGCTCCGGGACGGCCCTGAGATCCTCTATGATTGCGTCGCGCCTCTTCATGTCGGTCAGGCGGTTGAAGACGGCGTATCCGGTGTAGCCCAGTTTTGCAAAATTGACGAGCGTGGTGTAGCGGCCGATGACACCTCCCTTCTCCAGGCGGCGCATGCGGTAATGCACGGTCTCCTTCGACAGGCCGACGCGGCCGCCGATGTCGGCATAGCTGGCCCTGCCGTCGAGGTCGAGGACGCCGAGGATGCGCCGGTCTTTCGTGTCGAGGTCCATCTTTCCCTATCCTGTAACCTGCCTTATATAAAATATGCGAATCGTCCAATAAAATGAGGGAATATTATTTATCTATTTACCACTACTCTGTAGTCATGAAATCGCACCATACGCTTTGGAACCTGCTCTTCTGGACGCTCCTCTCCGTGCAGGGCATATACGCCGGCGGTTTCCTTTCCGGCAAGGCAGCGGCCGACGCCAAGCACCGCCAGGCGATGCTCGTCGTGGAAGGGAAGGAGGCCATCGGCGATGCCTCCGTCTACGGCTTCATGGAATTCACCGGCAGGCCCGGGGCGCTCGATGTCTGGCAGGGACGCTACCTTGAGCTTCGCGCGGCCTATTCCCCGCTCTCCGGGGCAGGGCCTGCGGCGGAATACAACGGCGACCCGTTCGGGAAGGGGACTGTACGCCTCGGCGCGGCATGGTCGGGCAGCATCGTCCCCGGGAACTACACGGTCGCGAAATGTTTCCCTTGGGAGACCGCAGGGACGAAGGGTGCGCAGGCGAGCCTTTTCGTCGCGCAGGATTTCGGGCCGTTCATAGCGAGCCTCCTCGGCGACTATAATCTGAGGCCGCAGGTGCTCTATACCGAAGCGACGCTGGAAGCGCGCGTGGCCAAGGGACTTTCGGTCTTTATGCAGGCGCGCGGCGGCGTCGACGTGCACAGGCCGGGAAAGACCGATATCGCCCCGTATGTCGGCGTGTCGTATACGCCGTTGAGATAGGGCCATGGCGACCGCGGAAGAGCTGGAACGACGCATCGTCGAGTTCGGGGTGGCACTCGAGAGGCATGGCCTGTTCCTGACCATGCTCCCTCCGCAGAACATGTCCGCCAACCAGGAAGCAGCAGAGATCAGCGCGAAGTACATGGAAGCCTTCCATGAGTATGAGAGCGCCATCATGGAAGGGCTCCGGAAGGACTACCCGAAAAGCCCTCCGGACCTGATCGAGCTCTATAGGCTCTGCGAGAAGCCTGAGAACTACTCTCTGGTAGCCGAGAAGTTCCCCAAAGGGCACGTGAAAGGGCTCTTGCCTGAACCGTGGTGAGCTTCTGCCCCAGAAACCTTTAATATCCCTTTCTTTTCCTTTCTCCCATGCGCACCTCATCGAGCTTTCCGCGGCTGTCGTCTCCTGCGGTCCTCTCGCCCATGGCAGGCGTGACCGATGTGGCGTTCCGGACCCTCTCGAAACGCTACGGCGCCGGCATGACGACGACAGAGTTCGTCAGCGGCACGGCTTTGGTCAGAGGGAGCGAAAAGACCCGGCGCATGGTGGTGGCCGACCCTTCAGAGAATCCGGTCGCTGTCCAGCTGTTCGGCTCCAGCGTAGCGGACGTGGTGGAAGCGGCCAAGGCCGTGGAGGACCAGTTCGACGTCATCGACGTGAATGCGGGCTGCCCTGCCTGGAAGGTGATCAAGACCGGCGCGGGGAGCGAGCTCCTGAAAAAGCCCGCGGGGATAGCATCGTTTATCGGCAGGCTCTCTTCTGCCGTCAATAAACCCGTTACTCTCAAGATACGCTCCGGCATCGACGAGCATTCCGTCAACGCCGTAGAGGTGGCGAAGCTCGCCGAAGAGGCCGGCGCCGCCGCTATCGGCATCCACGGCCGTACGCAGAAACAGGGGTACCGCGGCGAGGCGGACTGGGAGATCATCCGCAAGGTCAAGGAGGCGGTGGAGGTGCCGGTGATCGGCAACGGCGACGTTTTCTCACCTGAAGTGTTCAAGCGGCGGCTCTCCGAGAGCGGCGTCGACGCCATCCTCATCGCGCGCGGTGCGATAGGGCACCCATACATATTTTCCCAGATCAACGATTACCTCTCGAAGGGCAGCTACGACGAGGGCAGCCGCTTCTCCGACTTCTTCTCGTATCTGGATCTGGCGCGAAAGTACGATATCGCGTTCGCCGCTATCAAGCAGCACGCGCTCAGCTTCACCAAAGGACTCGTCGGCGGGGCGAAGCTGCGGCTTTCCCTTATGCAGTCGTCCGACGCCGACGCGCTGGAGGCGCTGATGCGTTCCAAAGAGGGGGAGCTCTCATGAATACCCACGCTTTCCAGGAGAAAATCCTTTCCTGGTACGCAGAGCACAGGCGGGATCTTCCCTGGCGCCGCACTGCGGACCCCTATGCCATCATCGTCTCGGAGGTGATGCTGCAGCAGACGCAGGTGGATAGGGTCGTGCCTTATTACGAGCGTTGGCTCTCGCGCTTTCCCGATTTCTCTTCCCTTTCTTCAGCTTCCCCTTCCGAGGTCCTGTCCTTATGGTCAGGGCTCGGCTATAACAGCAGGGGGCTGCGCCTGCAGAAGCTCGCGTCTGTCGTGGTCGAGAAGTACGGCGGGAAACTGCCGGCTTCGTACGACGCTCTGCTTTCGCTTCCCGGGATCGGACCGTACACGGCCGGCGCCGTGATGGCCTTCGCGTTCAACGAGCCCGCGCCGGTGATCGACACCAACGTGCGGCGCGTGCTGATCCATGAGCTGTCCTTGCCCGGGGACATTTCCCCTTCCGAGCTCTCTTCTGTCGCTGTCTCGTGCA
Source organism: Candidatus Woesearchaeota archaeon (assembly GCA_046704905.1). Classification (GTDB taxonomy): domain Archaea; phylum Nanobdellota; class Nanobdellia; order Woesearchaeales; family JAWAQC01; genus JAWAQC01. The sequence goes on along the minus strand of JBJKRA010000012.1, from coordinate 9,942 downwards.
TCCCTCCTGGGAAATCCCGGCTATGGCATAACGCGCTGATGGACTACGGCGCGCTTTTTGCCACGGCGCGTGCGACCGGCGTGAAACCGCTGTCGAAGCAGTCGAGGTTCGATGGCTCGAGCAGGCAGGTGCGCGGCGCTGTGGTGAGGATGCTCGTCGCCGAGGGGAAGGTCCCTTACGGCCGGGTCAAAAAGGCGTTCGACCGCGCGGATCTCGACGATATCCTTTCGAAGATGGAGAAGGACGGGGTCGTGGTCAGGGAAGGGAAGACGCTGCGGCTGCCCTGAGTTTCGCCACAACCATGTGACGAATGCCCTTCTTTTTCTGCATCTGTTCCACAACCTTGATATAGTGCGCTATGCGTTCTCTTCTTCCCGCCGGGCATGCGACGTCTCCTGCGCCCGGCAGGGATGTTTTCGGGGGTATTCACAATGTCAAATGTGGTCATCATAGGGAGCGGCGGAAGGGAACACGCTCTCGCCTGGAAGATTGCGCAGAACAATAACGTCGATAAGGTCTATTTCACCGGCGCGAACGCGGGGATGGAGATGGACGGCTTCTCTCCTCTGGCCCTTTCCTTCAGTCCGGATAACTACAAGGATTTCGCCCGTCAGCTGCGCAACAAGGGCATCGATGCCGTGGTCGTCGGGCCGGAGCAGCCGCTTGTTGACGGCATTGCGGACATATTGTCTTCCGAGGGTTTCCGGACGTTCGGCCCCTCGAAGGAGGCCTCAGCGCTCGAGGCGGACAAGTTCTTCTCCTACTGGATCAACAACGATATCGGCATACCTCAGGCCGCCGGCGTGCGCTGCTTCACGCCGGACAAAGGCTCTTCGGCGTCCAGCGTGATCACCAAGGCCCTTGCCCATTGGGAATACGGCGACGGGGTCGTATTCAAGGCGAGAGGGCTCCACGCGGGGAAAGGCGTCGTCGTCTATGATTCCCTGAAGGATGCGAGGGATGGGATGGAAGAGTTCGTCGCGAAGTTCGGCAGCGATGTGCTCCTTTCGCAGAAGCTCGTCGGCGAGGAGTTCTCCGCTTTCGCCATGACGGACGGGGAGCATGTGGTGCCGCTTCCCATCGCCTTCAAGGACCACAAGCGCGCCTACGACAACGACCAGGGCAAGAACACCGGAGGGATGGGCGCCTTTGGGCCGACAACGACTGCAGACCCCGTCATCATGGAGTATATGAAGAAGGTCGTGTTCTCTCCTCTCATCAAGAGGATGAAACAGGACGGGATGCCGTTCACCGGCTTCCTCTACGCAGGGATGATGATGACCGAGGGCGGCCCTAAGGTTCTGGAGTACAACGTGCGCATGGGCGACCCGGAGACACAGCCGGCGATGATGCTTATCGAGGACCTTTTCAGGCCTATCGATTCCCTGCTCAACGGCAAGAATGCGACCGTGAAGGTGAGGCCGGGCTACGCTGCGTGCGTCGTGCTCGCGGCGAAAGGGTACCCGGATTCCTACGACAAGGGCTTCGAGATCCATGGCCTTGACGCTCTCGGCTATCTCCCGAACAGCAAGGTCTTCCATGCCGGGACGAAGCCTGAGGGCGGGAGAATCATCTCAAACGGCGGCAGGGTGCTAGGCGTCACCACATATTCGAGGGAATCACTCTGTAGCACGCTTGATGCTGCAGATATCGGAGTGAAACATATCGCGGATCAGAACCCCGGCAGGTTTCACTACCGAACGGACATCGGCGCGAAGGAACGATGATAACGATCGTCGACTGCGGGAGCCAGCTCACCCAGAACATCATGCGCAGGGTGCGAGAGAAGGGCGTTGACGCGAAGATCGTCCCCTTCCGTGCACCCCTCGAAGATATCGTCAACGGCGCGGAAGGCATCATCATCTCCGGGGGGCAGTTCAGCGTCTACGATGAGAACTCCCCGCTCTATGACAAGCAGGTCCTCGAGACGGGGCTTCCCGTACTCGGGATATGCTACGGCCAGCAGTCCATCGCCCATCTGCTCGGCGGCAAGGTCTCGCCTTCCCCCAATAGGGAGTTCGGCACGACGAAGGTACGGATCCTCACGGAGAGCGAGCTCTTCACCGGAGTCCCGAAGGAGATCACGACCATAATGAGCCACGGCGACGTCGTCGAGGAGATGCCGCCCGGCTTTACGGCGCTCGCGAAGTCGGCGCATCACCTGGCCGCGATGAAGAACGGCAGCATCTATGCGGTACAGTTCCATCCAGAGGCGGACCAGACGGAGTACGGGCGCACGATCCTCGCCAACTTCCTGGACGTATGCAATGCGCAGAGGACCTGGGACCCCGAGAAGGTCTACGACAACATCGTCGCGGAGATGGCGGAAAGGCTCGCCGGGAGGGTAGGCGTAGGCGGGATCAGCGGCGGGGTCGATTCCACGGCCGCGTCTGTCCTCGTCTCGAGGATCGCCTCTACCACGTACCATCCCATCTTCGTCAACAACGGGCTCCTTAGGCTGGGCGAGGCTGATGAGGTCCTTGCCGCCCTGGAGCGGATCGGGATAGCGAACCTGCACTATGTAGACGCGAGCGATCGGTTCCTTTCCGGGCTCACCGGTGTCCTCGACCCCGACCAGAAGCGAAAGATCATCGGCAACGAGTTCATCAATGTCTTTCAGGAAGAAGGATCGAAACTGAAAGGTGTATCCTATCTTGTGCAGGGTACGCTCTATCCCGATGTCGTGGAGAGCGTCCCTATCTACGGTTCCAGCTCCAAGATAAAGCGGCACCACAATGTGGGCGGCCTTCCCGAGCATATGGACCTCGAGGTGATAGAGCCGTTCCGCTATCTTTTCAAGGACGAGGTGAGGAAGATCGCAGAGAGGAAGCTCGGTCTTCCGCACGAACTCGCGTGGCGCCATCCCTTCCCTGGTCCCGGGCTTGCGATACGAATCCTTGGCGAGGTAAACGAACAGAATCTGGGCATCCTACGAGAGGCTGACAGCATCTACATGGACGAGCTCAAATCGAGGGGGCTCTATAACAAGATAGGCCAGGCGTTCGCCGTGCTGCTCGACATCAACACGACCGGCGTCATGGGGGACGCAGGCACATACCAGAAGCCCGTCGTCCTGCGCGCCGTCGTTACGGACGACTTCATGACCTCGACGCCCTACAGATTTGCCTGGGACGCCCTCTTCGATATCACCAACAGGATACAGAACGAGGTGAAAGGCGTCAGCAAGGCCACGTACGATCTCAGCGGGAAGCCGCCTTCGACGATCGAATGGGAGTAAATACTACGCCGTTTTCGACACGGACCTGTGATAAATCTTCTCTTTTTTCTATCACGGAAGCACAATCTTGATAAATAGGCCGGCGCCATCATCGCCGTACCATGCTGCGACTCGACAGGGACCCCTACCTCAGCGATGTGATTGCCGCGATTGAACAAGACAAGCGCTTCCTCTTCGTTTTCGAGCCGGCGCGCACTCCGGCAGGACTCCTTTCGCTCTATCCCATGACGAAGGGCACGAACGTGGAGATCGTGAAAGGAATCGACTACAACAAGCCGGCACTCCGCACCGATCTTGTGCTCTTCGCCCCGGGTTTCTCCACGGTACTCGCCACCGACGCCCTCGTCCATTTGCTCGGACGCCCCTTCCATACGAACAATGCCGAGCAGTGGGGATGGACAGGCCCGGAATTAAGCTACAAGACAAAGAGCCTGCAGACCACCGCCTATGCCGGCGCTGAGGTGCTGCCGCACGTGCTGGACATATCCATAGTGACACGGCTGATAACCGGCAGTTACGCCGGCCCGGAGATAGGACGGTTCAAAGACGAGATATTCTCTCCTGCCTCGCTATCCAAAGAATATCCGGAGATGCCGTATGTCGAAGCGATGAAGGTGTCCTGAATGGCGAGAGACAAGATGCTTACTTCATATCCTTTCGCTGAGGCAAGGTCCCTTGCAAAATGAGAGCCTGAAGCCATGCTCATCAAGCCCAGCGCCAAGAGCCTTTCCGACTTCCTCTCTTCTATCGAGGAGAGCGAATTTTCCTTCCTGCTCAAACGCTACTCTTCTAAGGGCAGGACCGCCATGCACCTTGACGGAGAAGGTCCGCGCTACGCCTTCACGCAAGGGCCTGGGTATACCGGGCGCTACTGGCGGAGTTCTCTGAGGGTGACTTCGGATCTCGTCCCTGTCACCTATGCCGCCGAGACCTTCATGGAAACAATCGGGGAGCCGTGGAGGAAGAGCGATACTATCTACTGGGACGGGGAAGGCGCGAAGCTCTCCTACCAGTTCCTCCCATGTCAGCAGCCTTCACGCACCGACCGCGTGAAGAGGATGCTCCATGTGATCGACGTGTTGATACTTCCTGAGCCGAAGGGGGATGTGGAGGTCGTCAGGCACGAGCTTGGCGACTACGCGGACCGGCTGCTGTACACGCCTTTGCCGCACCATTCGTGGAAGGAGACGGCGCTCCGACCAGAAAGCAATATATAGGAGTTCCCACAAAAAAGAGCACATGATCATCAAGCCGAGCGACAAGGACCTTTCCGATTTCTTGCATGCGATAGAGGAGAGCGAGCACTTCGTGTTCCTGCTCAAGTCGCAGTACATCAACCCTCGCGGCATGGAAAAGGCCATGCATCTGGACGGCTACGGTCCGAAGAAGATCTGGGTCGGCGGTACCGGGTATAAGGGTCCCGTCTACCGGACGGAGATCCGGCTCGGCTCAGATATTGTCACGGTGACGTACGCTGCCGAGGTCTTCATGGAGATGCAGGGGAAGCCCTGGCGCAAGAACGATGATATCATGTGGGAACGCTGGGGGGCAGACCTTTCCTACCAGTTCCTCGGCGGCCAGCAGCTGGAGCGTACGGACGGTGTAGAGAAGCTGCCGCACATCATCGATGTCAGGATCATGCCGCAGATCGGACGCGGCACACGCACGGTCAAAGAAGAGCTCGGCGATTACGCGGACAGGATACTGTATACGCCGGCGTTCGGGCACTCGTGGACGGAGACGGCGAAATAAAAGATAGAATTAGTTTAATCTCTTTAATATTTCTCTATCTTCATAGCCTATTACATCGATAATTTTTTGTGTATCTTTGAAATAGGACTTGAAGTAATTCTTTGTCTCTTTTTTTCTCTTATCTGTATCTTTTCCCACCATCTTTTAACGGCCTCCCTCGTTTCTCGTATACTGTAATTTCCTTCACAATTTTATTTAAATGTTTCGACATTGCTCTCTTATAGTATCTTTTGGAATATTTCTCTAGCCAATCGATTGTCTCTGGTATTTTTTTCTCTCCAGCAGCTATTTTTTCTATGAACGGGACTGCATATCTATAACCCACTTTGAAATGATATCCGCTTTTGAACAAGTGCAATTTCGCCATGTAATGTGCTGTTCTTTTGTTTCCTTCGTAGAAATAGTGTCCTATTTCTGCAAGGTGGTGGTATATGAACGCAGCTTGATAAAATGGGTTTGTTGTTCCTACCACTATGTTTAATATTGTGGATGCGCCGTAAGTCAAGCTTGTACCTGCTCTTTGCTCTTTTGGTTCTCCTGTAGACTTAACGACTTGCTCATGCACAGCGTTGATCAGATTTTCATATTCCTTAATATGTATATGATCAACTAATTCATAGTGAGGAAGGTAACTAAAGATTGTTCTCTGTGTTGTTTTTCTCATATCCTGCTGATGAAGCCGCGCTTGGGCTCGAAGAGGTCGCCTGTCCTCTTGAGCTTCTCAATCGTCTCGAGGATCTTGTCCTCGGTGAGCCCTTTCTCCTGGCCGTTCGAGACCACATCCTCTATGGGCACGGTCTTGCCGTGGACCTTCTCTAGCTCCGCGATGATCTCGCGTACGTTGATGATCTTGGAGCGCTCGCTCGTGGTGATCCCTGTGGTGATCCGATCGATATCGATCTCGCCGGTCTCGGGGTCCACGCCGACCTGCAGGAGGGAGAAGTGCAGCAGCTCGACAGCGCGCTTGGCGTCGTCCCTGGTCACGGTGTTGGACAGGCGCGTCTTGGCAGAGGCTTCGGCGAGACGCACGAGTGCTTCCAATTGGCGGGCGGAGATGGGGATGCTGCGCACTTCCCCTTCGACGATGCCCTTGGAGCGCATCTTGAGGTAGTAGTCCTTGATCTCCTCAAGGGCCTCGTCGGTCAGCTGAGGCTTGATGTGCTGGCGCGCGTAGGCGATGTACTTCCGGAGGAGCCTGGTGTCGATCTCGGGATCGTTGACGCCTTCCTTGTGGAGATTCAGTATGAAGCTTGCCATCCGGTCGTCCTTGTCCCTGTCTGCCGTGTCGCGTATGGCGAAGATGAGGTCGAAACGGTTGATGAGCGTGGGCGGGAGGTCGATCTGCTTGGAGATCGTCTCGTAGGGGTCGAAGCGGCCGAACTTCGGGTTTGCGGCCGCCAATACGGTCGTCTCTGCGCGGAGCGTCGCCTGGATGTTGGCCTTGCTGATCGTGACGGTGTTGTGGAGCACGAGTCCCTGGGAGAGGAAGCTGCCGTGCGGTCCGACGGTCACGTCGTAGACATGGTGGACGGAAGGCTCCGTGATCTTCCTGATTCCCTTCACCCTCAAGAGGCGTATCTCACTCTGTGTCCACGACCTGAGCCGGTCGATATGTGTCCTTATCGCGGCAATGCGTCCACGCGCGAGCGTGCGTATTTTCGTGGTGAGCATGTCCTCTTTCGCATGTACTGTTCGCTCAGGGCATCCGACCGCCTGTGCGACTGTTGCTAGTCTCAATCCTGACGCGCGCCTTGTCGCTCTCGCATCAAGCGTATCAAGCTGCATGAGCAGCCTGTCGGTGGCGTCCTCGAGCTCGTCCAGATGGCCCGCGACGACTTGCACCGAGGAGTTCTGCCCTCTTCTTATGATGCTGTCGTAGTAGCCGGTATCCTTATGCAGCATCTGCTGAAGGCTTTTTACCTCTGCGCAGAGCTCTGCCGGGATGGGGTCGCGGAAACGGAGATGGTCTTGGCCTGATTTTATCCATTCCCTGACGCGTGCTGCACGGGCATCCTTTTCTATTATGGAAAGGAACATCTTCCTGCTCTGCGGCCCTGCGACGCAGACCTTGTAGTAGGATGTCTCCTTCCTCTTCTCTGCCCTTATCTTCGCGAAGATGCCGAGGTCAAGCAAGAGGTCTTGATAGTCCTCTGCAAGAGAGCGCGATGCGGTTGTGTACCCCACATCGGAACTGTCGACGAATCCGTCGCCGCGGAACGCTGTCCAAAGGAATGCCTGTTTTTTCTCTTCCTCCTCTCTTAGGATCATGCCCGGGATTCGCTTTTTTGGAGCCTTTTGCATCACTTCTGGGAAGTTCAACAGGAAGAATGCGTGGACGGCCGCCGATGTGCATCGCACCGTGTAGAGCGGCATGGTGGCTTTACCCTTGACCGGGCGTACACTCACCGTCGGCGCGATGCCAAAGCAATCTTTCCAGAGTGCGATGACCTCGTCCCCTATGCTCTCGTCTGTCGTCGAGATGCCTATCTCTGCTGTGCGGCCTTTCCTGTAGCTGTGGCCCTCGGTGACGATATAGCCGAGGAGCCTTGCCAGGGAAGCTGTCATCCTGTCGGGAAAACCGCAGGGCCCCCAACGTGAATTGATGATCGGCGAGGAGAGTCTTTGCGGCTCTCCCGCGACAGGAGCGGTCCTGGGGGCAGGAGCAAGCATGCCTTCCTGCACGAGCCCTGCCGGAATCTGTGTGATCCTGCCCTCCCTGTAGACGAAGACCGGATGCTCGGGTGTCACTTTCACCGATCTGCCGTTTTCATAAGTGATCTCGAAGAAATACTTCGGAGGCGCGTGCCTGCTCACACGCACGACCCTGTCAGGGAAGATGCGTTCGAAATCGGTGGAGAGGATATGCTCATCATCCGGGAAGGCGAACTCGCAATCTGCACCTTTCGTCACTTCTCCCTTGCTCATGATCCTGTCGACAAATCCACCTATTTTTGTTCGCGTGCCGTCGGCGAGGCGTATCTCTGTATCGGGGTGGTAGGATTGTCCCTCGAGCGCCTCGTGCATGGCGCTCCTGTCGTCGTTGCTCATCTTGTCGAGCTCGTCTATCATGCAGTGGCCCCTGTTCGCCAATACCAATGCGCCAGCCTCAAGCGACCAGCCCTTGAGGAACTCGTCCTTGACGACCGAGGCGGTGAGGCCTGCGCCGGACGCGCCCTTGCCGGAGATGAACCTGGCCTTCGGGGCGACCTTCGCCATGCGCTTGAGCAATTGCGAATTGTGTACGACGACGCCTTCCGCTATGAAATTGTGAACTGCCTCCACCTCGAGATCGTAGACGAAGGGCCTGTCATTCTCTATCTCACTCACAGAGAGTATCTCGTCCCAGAATATGTCCGCTCCGACAGCCTCTTCGAGGAAGTCCAGCAGCTCGCTTCGATAGCCGCGCTCCCTGAGCGAGGCGACGATCTCCTGTGCAACTGTCCTAGGGGGATGCCTGTCACCACGCTCGTAATGCTGGTAGGTTGAGCGGGGGATCCCCATGCCCGATTCAGGAAGCCTGAATTCGCGCCTGACAAGGGCGAGCAGGCCGCCGATATCGGGGAGCACGTCGATGTTCGTGTTCTCCTTCGAGGGGCTCTTTAGGATATTTTCTAGTGCCTCGCTTTTCCTCGCTATCGTGAAGCCGATGCTTTTCCCGTATTCTTTGAGGAAGGTTCTCGGTATGATCAATTCGTGCGCGATGCAGCTGTTGCCTGCGCTCCCGTTCGTCGCCGCTTTCCTTTTCTCTTTCTTGAGGGCCGCTATGCCGAAACGGAGCAGTGCGGTCTGGAGCTGGCGTGCCAGGAGAGCGCTCGTGGTGGAGTATTCGATCTGCCGTTTCCTCACATTCACATGCGCGTCGCAATCGAAAAGCGCCCTGATGAACTGCGCGAGGACATCGTCAGGTGAGCGGAGCGCTAGTTTCGGTATCCGCTTGTCTTTCGCGCGTCCGATCGCCTCTGGGAAATTGCTTTCCAGATAGCTGACGATGCCTCTGCTGTAGGAAGCGATCTCGTATGCGGACTTTCCCCGGCGGCTGTACTTGACCGTGGTCTTCGCCCGGAAAAGGCTCTCCAGGAGCATTTTCACATCCTCGAGCGCCTCCTTATCGTTTGTGGTCACCGAGACGACGCCCGAGGTGGCAGTCCTTGCGGTGTAGCCGTCGCCGGCAAGGTAGCCGAGCAGGCGCGCAAGGCCCTTCCCGAGGACAGCAGGATAGGCTATCTCTCGGGAGTTATTGCTTCCCTTGTATGAGAACAGCGGCAGGGCCTGGATGCTGCCCTGGACGGCGATGCGCCTAGGTGTTGCTATGGCTGTCCCTCCCCTGAGCGCCTCCGCTTCCTTTGCGACGACGAAGCCTGCCTGCTGGATGAAGAGGGGGTGGTCTTTCGTGACCTTGAGGACCTTTCCGGAGCGTAGGGTGAATTCGAGCAGCTTCCTCTGCTCCCTCTTCCAGGCACGGATACCTTCTCCTGGTCCGACGCGACCGTCCAGACCGAGCGCAGGAAGCGAGAAGGATGCCTGTGCCATATCCTTTGTACCGTATCCATCGACTATATCGCCGATAGGGAGGATATCGCCGTTCCCGAGCGCGACCAGGGTGTCGCCGTGCAGGCATTTCCCGGCGCCCGGGTCGCCGATGAGGAGGATGTGGATGTCTCCTCGGCTGACGCCGCTGCTGCTCCTGTCCTTGCGGAGACCACCCATCATCTGGTAGAGCAACGCCTCCTTGATCTTCTCGTAGCCGTAGATGTTGGGCGCGACGGAGTTGACGAGCTTGTCCATGTAGTCCTTGCTCTTCGCGATGTCCTCTATCAATTCGAGTTCCTCGTCGGAGATGTTTATCTCGCCGAAGTCCTCCTCGAGGGCCTCGAGGTAGTTCGCGTCGACGAAGAGGTCGAAGCGTGTCGACTGGCCGCCCTGCTGGAGGGTGATAGGCACCTCCTTGACGA
>JBJKRA010000011.1:0-11550 GCA_046704905.1 Candidatus Woesearchaeota archaeon | reverse complement strand
GGCAGGAGGCATCGCACGAGGATAGACTGGTGGGGGAACGCCACCTTCGCCCTCGGCCTCGTGCTCATCCTGGTCGGGATCAACTACGGGATCCAGCCCTACGGGAAGCACCTGATGGGGTGGGCGGCGCCGAGCGTCCTCTCCGAGCTGATCGCAGGTGCCGTCCTGCTCCTCGCCTTCCTGGTGATAGAGATGAGGGTAGAGGCGCCTATGTTCGACCTTCGCCTCTTCAGGATCAGGGCCTTCGCAGCCGGCAACGTCGCGAACCTCCTCGCCGCCGTCGGGAGGGGCGGCCTGCAGTTCATGCTCATCATCTGGCTCCAGGGCATATGGCTGCCCCTGCACGGCTATTCCTTCGAGAGCACGCCGCTGTGGGCAGGGATCTATATGCTGCCTCTCACGGTCGGGTTCGTCCTGGTCGGTCCGGTCTCCGGCTACCTCTCGGACCGCTACGGCGCGAAGTATTTCGCGACAGGGGGCATGGTCCTCGGCGCGACAAGCTTCGCCCTCCTCATGCTCCTGCCTGCGGATTTCCCCTATTGGATCTTCGCTCTCCTGCTGCTCCTCAACGGTCTAGGCTCGGGCCTCTTCGCCGCGCCGAACACCGCCGCGATCATGAACGCGGTCCCTGCGAACAAGCGGGGCCAGGCCTCCGGCATGCGCGCGACCGGCACGAACATGGGCCAGGTCCTCTCCATCGGCATCTTCTTCAGCCTGATGATCATAGGCCTCGCCGCCACCCTGCCGACGACCATGTCGGCGAGCCTCGTCGCTGAGGGCATACCCGCGACGGTCGCCCACCAGATAGCGACCGAGCCGCCGGTCGCAAGCCTCTTCGCCGCCTTCCTCGGCTACAACCCGATGGCGCAGCTCATCCCTGCCGATGTCCTCTCTGCGCTCCCGAAAGCCAGCGCCGCCTACATCACCGGCAAGTCCTTCTTCCCCGGGCTGATCTCCTCCCCCTTCGTCCATGGCCTGCGGATTGCCTTCACCTTCTCGATGGTCCTCTTCCTGATCTCTGCGCTGGCCTCGTGGCTTCGCGGCGGAAGGTACATCCATATCGACGACGACTGAACCTCAGGGCAGCGGCCCATGTCTGGCGCATTTGTGCCTATGGGAGCAGAGGAGGCCGGTAGCGGTCTTGCGATGGGCTCTCTCCTGGGCGTCACTGTCATCGCTGCACCCGCAAGGGGAGAGGCCTTACGGCAGGACGATGGAGAGCCGATGCTCACGCCGTCTCAAGAAATCTTCTCCGATGCGTCTCAGAGCAGCCCTTTGGCCTCGAGCTCAGGACGTTTGGCCTTCCTTCTATAGGAGGCGTAGGCGTCCTCAGGGGAATATTTCGGCGGATGGGGCAGCACCGTCGCCTGCCTGCACTCCGGGCACTTGTCCGATAGCGTGAACCGTCCGCACGCAGGGCAGAAGAGGATGTGCGCGCTCATGAGGATTTCTTCACCAGGATGGCCTTGTGCTTGGAAAAGCCCGCCTGCACCTTCGCGAGCACCGCCTCCATCTGGCGCTCGGCCTCCTTGTAGTCGGGCGCCTGGAGCTGGAAGAAGTACTTGCCCCCGCCCTCGTAGAAGACCGTCAGGTTCTCCTGCGCGATGGAGGAGAGCACCTTCCTGATCGTCTCGACGCCGTCCGGCTCGTACAGCTGGACCTGGAGTTCCCGCTTGATCGTGACGATCGGCGGCTTGATGCGCTCGAGGATCAGCTTCGTCAGGGGCTCGGCGAGCTTCTTCTCGATCCCGATCTTCTGCAGATAATGCTCGTCGTCGAGCACCTGCTCGAACGCCCCGTAGACAAGCTCGTGCTCGGCGAATATCTTGTCCTTGATCCTGGAAAAGACCTCCTCTTTCGTGGTCTTGAGGTCCTTCGCCACGTACTCGATGATCTTTTCGGCTATCTGCTCCTGCTTGAGCGAGTTCGACTTGTTCCTGCGCTGGCCCTCGTTGACGCGGCGTAAGGACAGGTCGATCTGGTCGCGGTCGCGCTTGACCCTGAGCACCTTGCAGATGATGACCTTGTTCTCGGTGACGTAGTCGCGGAGATTTCGGATGCGCCCCGGGGACACTTCCGAGATGTGCAGCATCCCTGTCTTGCCGTACTCGTCGAGGCGGGCGAACACGCTGTGGTACTGCACGCTCGTGACCGTGCAGACGACGATCTCGCCTTCCTCGGGGAACCCGGTCTTTGTATAGAGCATTCTTACTCCAGCACCTCAAGGATCCTGGACTTGACCTTGCCCTTGCCGCCCGTCGGGTCGGCCAGCACCTTGCTGCAGACCAGGCACTTGACCTGCGTCGCCGGTTTCCCGAAGACGATCTGCTCATTCTTGCATTTCAGGCAGCGTATTTTGATGAAGCGTGAAGTGTGTGTGGTCGCTCGTTTCATGGTGATGCTCCTCGGGTCCAGAGGAACGTCCCATGGTTTATAAATTTAACGGGTGGCCGCTCTTACTTCCAAAAAAGGATTTCGAGGCTGGAAAAATCCATGAAACCACTACATGGTGGTAAAAATGAAAAGATTTAAATATCTGCGTATCCTTCTGGTAGGCATGAACACCCTCCGGAGGCTATGGAACAGCATTCCAGTCCCATACAAGACGATCGGCGCTCTCGTAGTAGGCCTAATAATTACAGAGGAAGGCCAGCATATGGTGGACAATCGCGCCTATGCCTCTTTCGACCCGCAGACGAAAGCGGTCCGTTACACCATTTTAGATACGGATGGCTTTCTCGGGTATGGCATCAGCGTCGACGGCGGACTGGAGAGCGTCGTGAACAGGGATGTCGCAGGGTCGCGCCTGCCGACAGACGCTGCAGGATTCATCAGGCTCCCTCCGGGAAAGCATGTCCTGACCGCGACGTATGAGGACGGTGCAGGCAACCATGAGAAGAAAGTCATGGACGTGGACGTCCCGAAGTACTAGCTTCTTCTGCAAAACAACAACTATTTAAATGAACAGAAGCACCGCTGGCCCATGGAAACGCTCCGAGCCTTCTACCAGGAACGCGTCATGCCTATCGTCCTCTCCTACGCCGGAGACGGGGTGAAAGAGTCCATCGTCTTCGAGTACCCGCGCCAGTTCGGCGACCTCGCGCTCCCCTGCTTCCCGCTGGCAAAGCTCCTCAAGAAAGCGCCGCAGAAGATCGCCGAGGAGATAGCCGCCCTGATCGGGAAAGAGAAGGCAAGGCTCCATCTCGGCAGGGCGGAAGCCGTCAACGGCTATGTCAACCTCTACTGCGCGCCTTCCATCATCCCGCTCCTGCTCGACGGATACACGACCGAGGTGGAAAAGGAAAAGCCCATGACCGCGATGGTCGAGTACTCATCGCCGAACGCCAACAAGCCCCAGCATCTAGGCCACATCAGGAACAACCTGCTCGGCATGTCGCTCTCCCTCCTGCTGGAGAAGATCGGGAACAACGTGATCAGGGCCAATCTGGTCAACGACAAGGGCTTCGGCGTCACGAAGACCATCTTCGCCTACGACGAGCTCGCAAAGGGGAAGGGGCCGGACAAGAAGCCCGACCACTATGTCGGCGACCTCTATGTGCTCGCGGAAAAGCATCTCAAGGCGCATCCCGAGGACGAGGACAAGGTCCGTGCGATGCTCCGGAAATGGGAGGAAGGCGACCCACAGGTGAGGACGGCATGGAAGCGCATCCGCGACTGGGTCATGGAAGGCTACGAGAAGACCTACGAGGAGCTCGGCTGCCTCTTCGACATCTACTACTTCGAATCGGACATCTACGAGGACGCGAAGCCCATCATCGACAAGGGCCTTGCGAGAGGCGTCTTCGTCAGGGAGGACAACGGCGCGGTGAAGGCACCGCTCGGGAAGCACAGGCTTCCCGACAAGGTGGTGCTTCGTGCCGACGGCACCTCGCTCTACGTGACCAATGATCTCGTGCTCGCGGAGAAGAAGGCGAAGCTTGCGATAGACAAGTCCGTCTACGTTGTGGGGAACGAGCAGGACCTCTATTTCCAGCAGCTTTTCGCGATGTTGAAAGACCTCGGCTACCGCTTCGCCGATCAGTGCTACCATTTCTCCTATGGCATGGTCTCGCTCCCTGAGGGTAAGATGAAGAGCCGCGAAGGGACCGTGGTCGACGCCGACGATCTCATGGCCGAGATGCGCGAGCTGGCGAAGGCCGAGATCCTCTCGCGCTCGCCTGATCTCTCTGCTGACGAATGCGATGCGCGGGCCAAAGTGATCGGTCTGGGCGCGCTCAAGTTCTTCATGCTGAAAGTCGACCCGAAGAAGGACATGGTCTTCAATCCGAAGGAATCCTTGAGCTTCGAGGGCGAGACCGGTCCCTACGTGCAGTACGCGGCGACGAGGATCAAGAGCATCATGGACAAGGCCGAGGACGCTGGCAGAGGCGACCTCACGGTGCTCGGCGCAGACGAGCTGCCGCTCGCGACGAAGCTCGTACGCTTCCACCAGACGGTAGCGGACGCCGCATTGCAGATGAAGCCTTCGCTCCTCGCCAACTACCTGACAGAGCTCGCGCAGCGGTTCAACGAATACTATCATGCCGTGCCTGTGCTCAAAGCCGAAGAAGACGTCAAGAACGCGCGCCTGCACCTGCTCTCCCTAGTAAGGGATGTCCTCGTCGAGGGACTCCGCCTCTTGGTCATCGACGTCCCGGACAAGATGTGACGATGGAGAAGGCGAAGAGAGGATGGGACCTGCTTCCTGAGGACAAGCATAAGGCCGCCGTCGGCGCCATCATCGCCTTCTTCAAGGAAGAGCGCGGCGAGGAGATCGGCGTCATCGCCGCAGAGGCCCTGCTCGATTTCTTCCAGGAACGCGTGGGAAAGGACTTCTACAATAAGGGCGTCGAGGACGCGAAAGCGCTCATCAAGGAGCGGATGGAAGACGTCGAGGTCGATATCGACGGGCTGCAGAGGCTGCAATAATCTCTATCGTCTGTTCTCGAGCACGGCCTTGACCTCCTCGAGCTTTCCGGCCATGGCACGGTACATCGCCGGGGCGAGGCTCTCCGGGACCTTGGAGGCGATTGCCAGATAGGTGGTGTCAGGGTCGAATCCGTTGTGGGAATCCCCAAGCTCTTTCCCCTCGAACATGTCGAATTTGAATGCCGATTTCTTGTAGCCCGGGAACTGGAGATCGAGGAGCCTGCTGAAGTCCTTCGTCGGTACGGGCTTGTGGTCCACGGGGGTGTAGAGCGCGACCTGCGGCTTCTTCTCGACAGAGAGGTCGTCCTCATCAGGCTTCGATGCGCTATCGCTTGTCCAAGGGGTCCGGAAGGTGAACTCTCCGAGATAGGATATGCCGGGATGCTCCTTGAGGGTCCCGTGGACAGTGAAGCTGTTGTGCAGCGAGTGGTGGTCGTAGCTGTCCGGGAGCTTGTGCTCGATGGAGATGTCCGAAAGGAACGGGCCATGATGCTCTTCCGTATACTGCTCCATGATGCCGATGAGCATCCTTGCGATATCGTTCCTGTATGCCCTGAGGCTCCTGTAATGCTCGTTCATGTCTTCTTTGGCCTTTCTCTGCGAAGAGAGCTCGGACAGGAAGTCCTCGAGAAGGGCATCGGCCCTGTTCGTGCCTGCGGACAAGGTGCGCATCCTTTTGAGCGAGCGGTTCTTATTCCACATGTACGAGATAATGGCCTCTTCGATGAGTTTCCTCTCCCCCTCCGGAAGGTCGGGATGCGTGTTGCCGGAGAGCTCGCTTTTCACGAGGAAATCGAGGTTGGCATTGAAGAAAAGGAAGGATCTCTTGGGCCTGATGAAGGTGACGGTATATCCAAGCGAGCCTGCGTTCAGGGAATCTATAGGGACGTCTATCCTGAACTCGTAGTCGCCTGACTCCGATCTGGAAAAGCTTATGCTATAAGGGAGGTCCACCTTCTGCTCGACCTGTCTGACCAGCGAGGCAATCTGTCCGGAAACATCCTTCTTCCCGGCCATCCATCTCTTCCTTTCCGGCGTGAGGCATGCCAGGAACTCGGATCGGAGGCCATCGACGAAGGTGACATTCTCGAGGAGATAGTCGATGTTGTGCTGTTGCCCGCTGAGATCCCCTACCAGGATGTTCGAGGAGGAAGCCATGACGGGGGGAGAGGCAGGATGGTATTTAAAATATGCCTCTTCGCAAAGGTCACAGGACAGCGGTCGCAACATTTATAAGCTGACGGGGACTTTCACCGCTCGGCGGGCCCGTAGCATAGCCTGGATAGTGCGGCCGGCTTCGGACCGGTTGACCGGGGTTCGAATCCTCGCGGGCTCATTACGAAAATGGAACCAGAGCAATTGAAAGTCACAGGAAAGGACCGTACGCTCATCGAGCTCAAGGAGGAGCGCATGCGTTTCGCCCTCGATCTGGAGAGCAAGGAGAACTGGACGATGGCGCTTCCCTGGAAGGACACGACCGAGTTCATCCTCCAGGCGCCCGAATTCAGGATATTCTCGGACGACGAGCCGATGCCCGTAGCCAAAGAGACAGCAGAAGCGCTGGCGCCGAAGGATTCCGGCCTGGTCATGCCCGAGACGAAAGCTGATCCCGCACCGCTGGATATCGACAGGAAAGAGAAAGGCCACAGCCTGCGTCTCTCCTAGATGTCGCGTATGATATCTCTAAGGGCCTCTCGGTCTTTCTCAAGAGCAATCCCATAATATGCATAGCTGACCCACCTATTCTCATCTGTAGAGAATAAATAGAGATCGTTGTCCCCTATTACTTCCCATACATAGGATGGGTACAGTTCGACGTCAGAACCATCTTGGAGCAAGATTATCCCCGACGAGAAGTATCCCATTTCACCAAGGGCCTGCCCGTCCTGCGGTTCGATTAGTGTTGCTTCATTAAGGCTGGGAAGGTCAGAAAGTGAATTGATAAATTGCGGCCCGAACGCAACGATGCAATGCCCTTGGGTAGCGTTGGCCTGAGGGTCATAGATGTTCCCGCATACGACGCTGGCGTAAGTGTTGTTTTCTGGAAGGAAGTATTGTTTAGCATAATGCAGGTACCATGATTCTTTATAGTGGACCCACACTGTGTCGTCGCTTCTTGCGCTCGGTTTCCACGATTCAAGCTTGATCTCATTATAACCCTTCTCGTTGCATATGTTCATCAGATATTCATATTCTGCCTTGAAGAAGAGCGAGTAGTCCTCGCAATCCCCACCCTTGTTCTCTGCGAAGCTTGTCAAAGATTGTAGTTGGTCGGACCTGTTGGAGATGACTTCGTCCGTCTTGTATGTGTAGCCCAACTCCTTGTTATTGACAAAAAAAAGGCAGGAGAGCATGATTGAGCAGGTGTTGTCCTTTATCTGAAGGCAGTTACTTCGGAGTTCGCTCTCGAGATACGACGCATCCGGGATTGACCCGATATTGCTGTTGGTCTGGAACCATTGCATGGACTTCTCTATCTCGTCCTTGAAATTGAGTATCCTCTGCATGGTGGTCTCTGTCGCTGTCGTGAGGTTGGCATACTTCTCCTCGATGTTCGTCTTGGATTGCTGTACGGATGCATATCTACTTTTAAGATTCGAGTACTCATTCTGGAGATTATTTTTTGATTGGTTAAGTTCCTTAAGTTGTGCCCTCAGGGCAGCGTCTGTAGCGTTTGAAGCCTTAAGCTGGCTCTGATATTCAGAAATCCGCTGTGCCATGCGCTGGGAGTCCTTCTCGTGGATATTTGAGAAATGTATGAGAACTATTACACAAAACATTAACAGGCCAATAATCAGCTTGTATATGAAAGAATCTTTCATAAATATATTCTTTTTAGATAAAAACTTTTAAATCTTTTGATTTGCAATCTCTCCTAGAAATCGAGCAGCGTCTTCTCCTTGTGCGGCGTCCTGCCTAAGAGTTCGCCCATGTGCAGGAAGTCCGCTTCGAGCGCTTTCCGCAGCGGCGGCTTGTAGAGCATCGCCGCAGGATGGTACAAGGGCACCACCATGAACGTGAAACCGTTCACGGTCATCTCCTTCTCCCTGCCGTGCAGCTGGCTGATGCCCCTGATGGAATCCATCCCCTCAACAGAGAACCCGGAGAGCACGAACTTCGTCGAGAAGTTCCCGAGCGTAGCGATGACCTTTGGCCGTATCGCCTTGATCTGCTCTATGAGATAGGGCGTATGTCGCCTGATCTCTTCGGTCGTCGGATCGCGGTTGTTCGGCGGACGGTACTTGAGGATGTTCGCGATATAGACCTCGTCCAGCGTAAGATTGATCGTACGCAGCAGTTTGTCGAGCTCCCTGCCTGCGGCACCCACGAAGGGGATGCCCTGCAGGTCCTCCTGCGCGCCCGGCGCTTCCCCGATGAAGAGGATCTCGGCCTCTGGGTTGCCCTTGCCGAACACGAGGTTCGTCGCCGCGTCCTTCAACGGGCAGACCATCTCAGAAAGGATCCGCTGCCTTATGGCGTCGAGCTGTTCCTGTTTGGAAGCCATAGAAGAAGTAGGAAGAAAGCTTCTATTTAAAACTTATAGGGGTTGAGAAGATGTATATACAAAGAAAATTTAAATATAATCCGATGAAAAAATCAACGAAATGGCCAAAAGACGCTATAAAACTGCATATAATCCCTTGACAGGTCAGAAAGAGAGAGTCTTAAAGCAGGGATATTATCGCGATCCCTTCTCTGGCAAAATCAGAAAATCAAATGCGTCACATTCTGCAGGCCATCGAACGCGACCAATAACCAAAGAAGAAGCGAAGCAACGACTCCAGATATTCGGTATTATTTTAGCAATAGCTTTGATCTATATACTCATCGTGTGGATATCAAGCCATCTCATCGAGACTTTCCTTTTTTTAGCCGTTATTGTAGGTGCCATTATATTGATTATCAAAAACGTTCCGTCAGTAAAAGAAAAATTCATGACTCTCCTTTCTAAGTATCATCTATCAAAACCCCTCGTCCATGATGAGAAGATAAGAGATTTGATAACTGCCATTGAAGGAATAAAAATTCAGGACGTTAGGAACGAAGAGGACTTCGAAAAGCAGTTATTCCAAAGGCTGGATGCTAAAGAATATAATGTTCGTAGGCAGGTATCCTTCGGTTCAGGAAAAAGAGTTGATCTAATCGTCGACGAGAATATTGGAGTTGAGCGTAAAGTCGCGGACTGGGGAAAGAATATACAAGACCGGATTGGTCAAGTGACAGTATACAAAAAGCATCTAGAAAAAATCATTGGTGGTATTCTTGATTATGGAAACGTTACAGATATGGAGGAGTATATTAATCTAATTAGAGCTATCGACAAAGAAAATGTTTATGTCGTCGTCGTCAAAGGCAATGTAAGAAGATACAAGAAGAAAGAAGAGTATGTTATGGTAAAAAAGACGACGTCCCGATATTAAGTTTTTGCCTTACGTCCGCGACAGTATCGTGACCACGCCGTGGTTGGCGTTCACTTCGACTTCCATGCCGTCCTTCAAGGCCTTTGTAGCGATCTTGGTGCCGATCACACAGGGCTTGCCTAGCTCCCGGGAAACGATCGCCGCGTGGCAGGTGACCCCGCCCTCGTCGGTGACGATCGCCGCGGCCTGCTTGATCCCCGCGATATAGTCCGGTCGGGTCATCACGGCGACGAGTATCTCATCCTTCTGCACGTTCCCCGCCTCACGTGCGCTCATCACCAGCCGGACCCTCCCTCGCACGACACCGCGGCAGGCAGGAAGCCCCCGGAAATCATCTATCGAGGAGAGCTCCTCCTCAGGCATGATCCGCTCCCGCATCGCCTTCGCTTCCGTCCCGGACAGCATGGCATAGCTATCTCCCTTATGGTAAAAGAGCGCGAACCCCTTGCGCGCGGCCGCCTCCATCCTGCTCGGGGCGGCACCGTCCCCCCTGACCAGCTCCTGTATCTCGGGCACGATCATGTATTTGAGCTCATCGAGCGTGTAGCCCGTCCGCGCGGCGATGGGGTCGAGGATGCGCGAGAGGTAATGCGTCATCCAGTACGTCATCTTCTTCCGCTCGTCCTGCCAGTACGTGAACGCGTCGGACAAGGTGAGCAGGAACCTGATATCAGGAGGTGGGTCAAGCTCGGAGAGCAGCTTCTCTTTCGCCCGCCGGTTCTTCTCCGGCGTCGTCCTGATCCGGCGTGCCTGCACTTCGGCGTCGACGTCGCCTTCGATGAGGCCTTTGAGTTCGGTCACGAAATGCGCGCGATCCAGCACATGGTCGTCGACGTAGTTGTTCTTGCTCCAGAAATAGCGTTCCTCGTGATGCGTGAGCATCGCATCGAGCGCCGCCGCCTCCGGCCGCGCAAGCCATGCCATGAGCTGCGGGACGGTCTGCTTCCTGAACCGTCGCACGAGCCCCGGCTCCTTCTGTATCACCGCGGCGATGTTGAGCAGCGAGATCTCTGCGGCGTTGATGAATGAGGGTGTCACCGGCGCGGTCAGCGTGGTGAAATGCCTGTACTGGTAGCTGGAGAGGCCCTTGCCGGAGAGGAATGCCGTAAGCTTCTCCTTGATCAGCTCGTCGCTCCCGAGCGCGAAGCCGTCGCTGAGCGAGCTGCTGCTGATCGCCTTCGTGTAGGCCCCGATGCACTCCTCGTAGAGCGTAGAGAGGGCAGGCAGCGGGAGCAGTGAGAGGTCCCTGCGTTTGATCCTCCTGCAGAAGGCGTAGAAGGCCTGCTTGTCGTCCTCCCATGCGGCGAGCAGTCTCTTGTCCAGGCGTGGGTCCTTCTTCCCGAGAGC
Source organism: Candidatus Woesearchaeota archaeon (assembly GCA_046704905.1). Lineage (GTDB taxonomy): Archaea > Nanobdellota > Nanobdellia > Woesearchaeales > JAWAQC01 > JAWAQC01. Next base: position 853 of record JBJKRA010000011.1, on the reverse strand, counting down.
GATGAGGTGCTCCGTAATCCGCTCGATGTCGTCCTGTTCGATGTACCAGTCCGTCTTGTCCTCCGAGAACAGCACCACGTGGCTGGAGAAGGCGCAGGAGAGCTTGCGCTTCTCTGTGAGCAGCTCGCCGATGGAGATGAGCATGATGAACTGCGGGCATCCGTCGAAGCGCTGGTGGTACCATCGCTTGGCAGGCAGGGATGCTGCGTCTTTCGCTAGAAGCGTCTGGTCCTTATGCACTCCCTCCCTTCTGCCGCCTCTCCATAAATACTTTTTGGTCGGCAGGGAGGACCATCCACAAGCTTTATAAACCCTCAGGCGGCAATGCCTCCTATGACAAGAGAATTCAAATACTATCCGAGCGACTTCGGCGAGCTCCCCGTCACGGTCCTGCATATGGACCTGACCTTCGACATCTACGATGATCACACGAAAGTCCTCTCCCGCCTCAAGGCGAGGGCGAAGAGGTCCCTGAAAAGCGTCACCCTCGATGCGAAGGACCTGGAGATTGAAGAGATCAGCGCAGACTGCGGAAAGGTCACCTATCGCTATGACACGAAGGCCGACAAGCTCCGTATCGATCTCGCAGAGGAGGTGAAAGAAGGCGCGGATTTCACCCTCACCACGAGGACCGTCTGCCGCCCGACGAGGAACGTCCTCGAGGGCCTCTACTTCGACGAGACCCCGGGGTGCGCCCCGCCCCAGCAGATCACGCAGTGCCAGCAGTGGGGCTTCCAGCGTATCGTGCCCTGCTTCGACGACATGATCGCTAAGTGCACCTATACCACGACCATCATCGCCGATGAGCGCTATACCCATCTCCTCTCGAACGGCGACCGGAAAGGGGAGCGCG
>JBJKRA010000010.1:0-39522 GCA_046704905.1 Candidatus Woesearchaeota archaeon | reverse complement strand
CTCTGGGAGTTCCCCTTCCCGGTCGCCCTCTTCAGGGAGGATGGCAGCATCATCGCAGAGCGCCTCCTCCGCGTCACCGATGAGGAGACCGACATCGTCTTCGAAGGCGTCGAGAAGCCGGCCTTCGTCTCCCTCAACCGCGCGATGTCCTGCTACGGAAAGCTCCGCTATGCCGCGACAGAAGAGGAGCTTTTTCTGCAGGTGAAAAAGGACACCGACCTCGTCAATCGCTACCTCGCCTTCACCGAGCTCTGGGACCGTGAGAAGCAGCGCCTGCTAAAGGACAAGGGCGCGAAGGTCAAGGAAGACCTCATCGCCCTCTACTACGCGCTCCTCAACGACGAGGACCTCATGGAAAAAGTAGGCGGGGGATTCCTCGCGATCTTTGAGGACGTGGACGATCCCCTCTTTGCGCACCGCTACCGCGACCTCTACGAAGTACGCGTGCGCATCCAAAAGGCGATAGCAGGAAGGTACGCTAAAGAGATCAGGGCCCTCTACGAAGCCTATGCGGAAAGGTCCTATGCAGGCAGCGCGGTCCAGAAGAGGATCGCCGCGATGAAGGACCGTCACACGAAGAACGTCTGTCTTGCGCTCCTCGCCTCCCTCGATACGGAAGACGTGCACGCGCTCATCAGGGAGCAGTTCGAGAAGGCAGAGAACGCTTCCGACAAGCTGACCGCCTTCCGGCTCTGCCTCAACAGCTCGATGCCGGACAGGAAGGATATCCTCGCATCCTATGAGAAGGAGGCAGCGAAGCATCTGGTCAGCTGGGAGGCATTCCTCGTCGCTGTCGCGGCCTCTGACGCAAAGGACATGCTCAGGACCGTCGAGGCGGTGGAACGCTCGGAGAGCTTCCGTATCGAGCAGGCGAACGACCAGCGCGCCCTCTATGGGGTCTTCTCCGGCAACAGGAAGGTCTCTCTCCTGACAGAAGAGGGCAGGAGATTCATGGAGGAGCGGATCCTCCGCCTCGCAGAGGTGAACGAGTACAGCACCGTGAACATGGTCCGGTCGTACAGCACGCTCGACCACATCCAGGATCCTGACAGGATCGAGCTCGTCGCCTCCATTGTCCGCATGCTGCAGAAGCTCTCCAGGGAAAAGACCCCGAGCGTCTATACCACGCTGCTGCGCATCCTCAAAGGATCGAAGAAGGCGGTGGCGGCGTACGAGAAGAGGTTCGGAGTGATTCCCATCCCGCAGACGGCTACTCCTGGCGACTGAGCGTCCTCTTTTGCTTCTCGAGGCGCTTGGCCTCCTGCCAGCGCCGGTGCTCTTCCTCGATTGAGAGCTCCTCTTCTGAGAAGATCCACGGCTTCCTGCGCCTGATCTTCGCTATCGCGCCTTCAATCACCTGGTCGCGGCTGAACCATCCTTGCTCCTCGCCCATGACCATGAGGAAGAGGATGTCGAGCAGCGCGTCCCCGAGCTCCTCGCCGAGGTTCTCCCGATCCTCCTTCTCTATCGCCTCCCTGATCTCCTCGACCTCGCTCGCCAGTTCCTTGTAACGATCCTCGAGCGTGTTCGCGTGCGACCAGGGCGAGCGCTTCCGATCGCGCTGCATGAGACGGTAGAGCTCTTCGAACGGCGTCATGATCAGGCGGGGGAGAGGCGGCCTATATATGCTTTTGGGCCGATCCTGAGGCAGAGACCTCACCACGGCTAAACTTTTATAAAGGGAAGGGACATGGAAGGGAGATAGAAAGAGGTGCCCTATGAGATACTATCTATCCGCCTTCCTCCTGCTGCTGCTGATAGCAGGCTGCTCGACCGCGACGGTGCAGCGGCCCGTCATCACCTACAAGGTCCATGGGGGCTTCATCGATTCCCCTGCGGCCCTGCGCATGCTCACCGTCGCCCCCGCCAACGTCACCCTTACCGTGGCGTCGGAGAACGGCACCGTCATCTCCTCGGTCACGAGGCCGCTCAACGCGAGCCGCTACCGGGAGATCGCCGGCCTTGCAGGCAACCTCTCCTCCTACGACGCCAGCTACGGAAGCCCTGTGCCCGACCGCGGCTATGCGACGATATCCTCCAGCGCAGGCGGCAACGTCACCCTTTACGGCGGGAAGCTTCCCTCCTCGCTCGACGCTCTGCAGTCTGCGCTGCAGGAGCTCCTCTCGGATGCCCAGATGCTCACGCCGGCCGAGGCGGAGACGCTTGCGCAAGGCTGGATCAGGAAGAGCCCCACCTATGCCTACGACGGGGCGAACCTGTCCATGAAGGACGAGAACCTCATGGCAGGCCCGTCCCAGCAGTACGTGCTCACTTTCGCGTTCACGAGCGCGCACGCCGGCTACGGGGACAGGGCAGGGCAGGCGACGGCAGAGGCCCTCACGCCGCACATGATCGTGGTGACCGTGGAGGATGGCATCGTGACGAGCGCGGTCATCGACGGCAGATGGGATGCGCTGCACCAGCGCCTCTTGCAGGCAGGCGGCCTGATGCAGGCTGTGATCAAGTAAACGCCGATGCAGTGCGATACGGCGCCGTGGGACGCAGCCTATCAGGCGGGCAACATCACGTTCGTCAAGCAGCCTACGGACGACGAGCTCATCACGGGCTACTACAGCACGCTCGGCATAGCCGTGCATGATGTGCGGAGGGTCAACGAGACCGGCGTCATGCAGTGCCAGGCATGCCATGTCTGCGCGAAAGGCTACTACTTCACGGCGAGCGTGGTGAACGCTGATCTCCCCAAGATGCCCGGCTGGAAGCCCTTCCAGCCCTGAAACCTTTCTTTTTTCCCTAAAGTATATATAGCATCTCGCTTCCGCCTCCCTCCTATGGTGAAACTGATTCTCGCGACGACCTCTAAGCACCGCATAGCGGCTTTCTCCACGCTCGGCATCCCCTTCGCGACGGAGGCGAGCCATGTCGACGAGTATACGGATGAGAGGCCTGCAGAGCCGGTGGCCCTCGTGCGCTATCTCTCCGAGAAGAAGGCGCGCGCCGTCGCCGCCAATCACAAGGGAGGCATCGTCATCGGCTTCGACACCGTGGATGGGTTCGAGGGCGGGATCCTCGAGAAGCCCAAGTCGCGTGAGGAGGCGAAGGAGCGCCTGAGGACACTCTCGGGGAAGAGCTCGATGACCTACACCGGCATCTTCCTCATCGATACGGCAAGCGGCAGGACCGAGGCTCGTGTCGCGAAGACGGCCTTTCGCATGCGCAGCATCAGCGACGCGGAGATCGACCGCTATCTCGACCAGGGCGACGGCTACAAGACCCATGCGGTGGGGTTCAACCCCCTGCATTATTACAGCGCATCCTTCACCGAGAAGGTCGACGGGAGCTATCACAGTTTCCTGACGGGCATGCCCCTCGAGGTAGTCGTAGAGATGCTGAAAGCCGCAGGCGCGCTCTAGTTGCCCTTTCTCGCCTGCGCGTCGAGCGTCTCGTTCACGAGCAGGTCCGCCCGCTGCTGGTAGGGATTGCCGCGCGGTACATGCGTGAACGATATTTGAGAGAACGTCGCGGCAAGCTTCTTCGCTTCAGAAAAGAGCGGCTGAAGGTCGGTGGACTTCACCCGGTACTCTCCCCTCATCTGCCGGACGACGAGCTCGCTGTCCATGAAGACCGAGAGCCCTGTCGCGCCGTGCCGCGATGCCAGCACCATGCCCCTTATCAGCCCGCGATATTCCGCGACGTTGTTCGTCGCCTCGCCGAGGAAGGAGCCCTCCTCTGCGACCACCTTATGCTCCTGGTCGAAGAGCACGACGCCTATCGCCGCAGGTCCCGGGTTGCCGCGCGCGCCGCCGTCGGTATGGAGCAGAAGGGGCTTTTGCTCCTTCGGCGCCAGATGCCCGGTGTCGTTCTCCGCCGTGATGGACCATTGCCCGTGGTCATCGCTCTCCGCTACCGTGATCGCGCCGTTCTTCGTGTGCTCTATCCTGTCCATAGCCTCTGCGGGAAGCCCTTTCAGGAGCGACAGCAGCGCGAGGTTGATTCCGTTGTGCGCGACGAACACCACGGTGCCGGAAGGGTACGCCTTCCGGGCGACATCGAGTATCTTCTGCGAGCGCTCGCGCATCGCCTCTCTCGTCTCAATCCCTGCCGGACGGTTGTTCCAGTCGATGCTGCCCGGAGGCTTTCCGGTGTAGGGACCCATGTCGCCCTCCCGCAGCTCCGGCACGAGGAAGAGCGGCGTATGCGGATGCTTCTCTGCTATGGCCAGGGCCGTCTCGCTCGCGCGTGATAGGTCGCTGGAGTAGATCGCGTCGATATGCTCAGTGGACAGCCGCTCGGCAAGGTCCGTGGCCTGCTGCCTTCCCTTCTCGGTGAGGGTGCCATGGCTCTGCCCCGCCATGACGCCTTTGACGTTCTCCACCGTCTGTCCGTGACGCGTAAGGATCAGTCGCATGAGAAGAAGTGGATCGTCCCTGCTATAAATAGGTTGCTGCCTCGTCGATGCCGTACCGCTTCCCGCCTATCTCGACGCTTTCCCCTTTTCGCAGCAGCCTCTTGTTCCTCTTTTCCACGGTCCCGTTGACCTTCACCTTCCCCTCCTGTATGAGGTGACGCGCCTGTCCGCCTGTCGGCGCGATTCCCTTGAGCTTGAGGAAGCTGTTGAGCTCGATGCCCTCGCCCTTTCGCTCGAGCTGATGGATCCTCCGGAGAAGCCGCCTGTTCGACGGCGCCTCCTCCCCTAGGTCGCGCGCCAGGCGTAGGAACGAGCCGTTGATTCTGGGAAGCGTCTCCTTCTTCCCTTTCCAGAGCAGTTTGGTCGCCGCCTCCTTGAGCTCCGCCTCAGACGGCAGAGTCACGCGCCTCGACAGCAGCCGGTAGCACTCCAGGAAGCAGGACTCCATCGTCGCCGCCTCGTGTTGGCGGGCGAAGAGGACAGGGGCAGCCTCGTCTGTTGACCGGACCAGCGCGTCGCACATCGCATGGCAGAGGATCTCTGCGGCGGCCTCCTTGACGTAGGCGGACGTATGGAGCAGCGTGAGCGGGAGCTTCTCGCACCATCTCCCCACGGCGCTCCCCTCGCCCGCCTCGATGAGCAGCCGTCCCTCCGGGAGCAGCAGCGAGCGGGTCAGCGTCACAGGGGAGGGAAGGAGCGCGCCGATGTCGTCGCTGACCGAGAGGATGTCGTCAGCGTCGAGGGTGGGGAGTATCGCGGCGAGACGCTCCCCCTCCTCGTCGTAGCGCAGCCCGACGACGAGGAGATCGTAATGCCTGGACAGCCCGCCGGAGAGGCTCTTGCCGTCCCAGGCGATGACGTCGGCAGAGGTCCTGCATCTTTCGAGCAGCGCCTTGGGGAAGACTCCTGTCGCGATGATAGCCGTGCGCATGCAGGGACTGTAGAGGTGCGGGATTTAAACCTTTCCCTTCAGTCCATGCCCTCCTCGATCATGATCTCCTCGCTCACCGACTCTGCGAGCGCATGGCCTTCGTCCGCGACCGAAAGCCTCATCCATCTGCCCTTGATGAAGAACAGCCACGTGAGCACGCCCCCCGCTACGTTCGAGACCGGGAACGCCCACCAGATGCCGATGAATCCTACTGAGGTGAACTTGGAGAGGATGAGCGCGAAGGGGAAGCGCAGCACCCAGAGGGTGAGCACCGACAGGATCATCGTGATGGCGGTGTCGCCTGCCCCGCGGAACGCTCCGTAGTACGCCTGCTGCCAGCCGAGGAACCCGTACGTCAGCGCCATGATCTGTATGAAGGTGGCGCTCATGCCTATGACCGTGGGATCGCCGGGGATGAAGAAGGCCGAGATGGGCTTTGCGAAGAGGAAGATCAGCACGCCTGCTGCGGAGAGCACCCAGAACGAGACCCTGCCGCTCACCCGCGCGGTCTCGAGCGCCCGCTCTTTCTTCCCGGCGCCGATGTTCTGTCCGACCATTGTCGAGGTCGCCATGGACATGCCCAGAGCCGGCACGATGATGAAGCTGAGGATGCGCGCGCCGACGCCGTACGCCGCGATCACGTTGTCGCTGAACGTCGCGACGATGAAGGCCATGGCCATGAGGCCCAATGCCCGCGTGGATTGCGCGATCGAGGCGGGAAAGCCGAGCCTGTTCATGCGCGAGAGGAGCTTCCAGTCCGGGGCGAGGTCGCGCATATGCAGCCTTATCCGGTTGCCTCTCCCCCAGAAGAGCATCCCTACGCCTATGAACGCGGCGATCGACTGCGTGAAGATGGTCGCCATCGCGGCGCCTGCGACGCCCATCGCAGGTATGGGACCATAGCCCAGGATGAAGAGTGGGTCGAGGAAGAAGTTGAGTATCACCGTTCCGAGCACGATGTACATAGGGGTCTTCACGTCCCCTACCCCGCGCATCAGCGACTGGTAGACTGCGAAGCCGAACACGAACACCATCCCGATGAACGAGATCTGCAGGTACGAGACGGCATCGGCGAAAAGGCTGGTATCGTGCGTCATCAGGCCGATCAGCCAAGGGGTGAGGTAATACCCCACGACGGAGATGGTCGCCGAGACGACCACCATCGAGGTGAGGGTCTGCATGCCGATGTGGTCCACGCTCTTCTGGTCGCCCTTCCCCTTGTACTGCGCGATGAGGATCGCGCCGGCGATGGAGAGGCCTGCGCCAAGAGAGATCATGAGGAAGATGATGGGGAAGCTCAACGAGACCGCCGCCACGGCCAATGCCCCGACCCTGCCCACCCAGAAGGTGTCGATGAGCTGGTAGGCGGTCTGCAGGAGATTGGCGAAGACGATGGGGAGAGCGAGCTTGAAGAGGGAAGGGACGATCGGCCCTTCGGTGAGATGGTTCTGCTCCATTGCACTCTGCTGGGAAAAATGACCCCTTATATAGCTTACGGTATGCCTCAGGAGGAAACGCAGCGGTGCCCTACATGGTCAGCGCCCTGATGATCTCCGCCGTGATGTTCCTGCCGTCGAACCGCTTGATGGGCACGATGCCCGTCGGGCAGGTCACGTTGATCTCAAGGAGGTGCCTCCCTATCACGTCCAGTCCGACGAAGAAGAGCCCCTGCCCGATAAGGTAGGGCGCGACCGCCGCTATGACGTGCCGGTCGTCCGCGTTGATCTCTGCCTTCTGTGCGACCCCGCCTAGCGCCATGTTCGCGCGGAACTCACCCTTCTGCGGGACCCTGCGGATGACTCCTAGGGGTTTTCCCTCGAGCAGCAGGATGCGTCGGTCGCCGTTTGCGGCCTGAGGGAGGTAGGCCTGCGCCATCATGGGCTCCTGCAGCGCGGGGATCGCATCGCCCTTGGAGAGCAGCCGCACGCCCTTCCCGCCGAACAGGTCGAGCGGCTTGAGGATGATTTTGCCGTTCTCCTCAAGGAATCTCCGTAGCTCTGCAGCGTCCGATGTCACGATGGTCCTCGGGACGATCCCCGGGAAGTTGAGGATGATGAGCTTCTCGTTCGCGTTGCGCAGGCCTTCGGGGCTGTTGACCGTCCTGGTCCCCGCGAGGCTGAGCAGCTGCGTCAGGTGATGGTACCGCATATCATAGGGAGGCTCCTTCCTGATGAGGATCGCACGGAACGCCTCTGCCTTCGCGCTCTCCCATGGGCCGGTGCTGTATCCCCCGTTCTCGACCGTGATGCGCTGCGAGCGGACCATGACGCCGCCGGAATAGTACACGTCGGAGCTGTCGCACCAGTGGGCCTCGATCCCCTCGGCATGCGCCTCGCGCAGCATCTCGAGCGTGGAGTCCGTCTCCATGTGCAGCCGCTCGGGCGGGTCCATGACGAAGAGCAGCCTCATCGGGCCTCCTCCATCTCCTTGCCGATGGCGATGCAGGCGAGCCTTGCGAGGATGCGGTACAGCGAGAGGTGCTCCTCGTCCTTGACATAGTTGATGATCGGACGTGTCAGGTCGTCCGCGAGGAGCACGTCGAACTTCGCTCCTGGCGCGTTGAGGTTGGCGAGCTCGTCCTTCTCGTCGTGCACGCGCATGAACCCTCCTACTACACTGCCTCCGACGGCGTAGAGCACAGGCTCTGCCGTGCCGCCGTTGCTCTTGTGCTTCGTCGCGATCCCTTCCTGGACGACGACCGAAGTGATGGGCGAGCGCTGCTTGCCACGGCTCATCTTCCGTCTCGCGTCGCTGTTCAGGGAAAGGATGTCCTCGCCGCTCCTCGCCGTCACGATCCCCATGCCGTAGGTCCCTGAGTTGTCCTTCACGAAGACCTGGGGTGTGTCCTTGATGCCGTACTCCTCGTACTTCTTCCGCATCAGGGAGAGTACATTCTCTACCTCTTCCGCGACCTTGTCTATCCCCTTTCCTGACTTGAAGTCGATGTCATCGACCTGGTGCGTGATCGGGCAGATCAGCCACTGGTCGAAGCCCATGGCCTTCCCGAGCTCCTTGGTGAGCGCGCAGAAGTGCCGGAAGTGGTTGTACTTCCTCCGGTGCAGCCAGCCTAGGCCGATTGGAGGCATGATGGGGTTCCTGACGCCCCTGAGCAGCGGCGGCTCCTCGACGGAGAAATCGTTGTTGAGGACGATGATCCCCCTACGGAACGATCGCGTCTGCAGGCATCCGTCACGGTTCTCCATGCGCTCGAGCACGAGCTCGTGCCCCTCATGGTCCCTGACCGTGAGCACCTCCTCCACGTCCTCCCTGATCGTGCCGATCGTGGCTCGGTAGCCCGCCTCGAAGAGCATGGACTGCAGCGCGTGGAGGTTCGAGAGATAGAAGAGGTTCCTCGTGTGCGCCTCGGGCACGATGAGCATGTCCTCCTCTTCCGTGACCTGTGAGAGATAGTCGCGGAACGCCGCTGCCGCGTGCTTCTTGGCCTGGGGAGCGAGGTTGTTGAACCCTGCCGGGAAGAGGTTGCTGTCTATGACCGACGCCTTGACGCCGTTGTCCCTTATTTCATAAGATGCGTAGATGGGTACCGGCACCTTCTTCTGCTCTGCCGAGAGCCAGGCGAGCACCTCATCGCGTTTCTTGTCCAGGAGCGTCTGCAGGCAGCTCGTAATCATCGAAACTTCTTCTCCAGGTACGCGACGATATCGTCGCTCTCGTACATCTTCACGTCGCCGTCGACGATGAACGGCACCATGCTCTGCCCGCCGAGAGCGATGAGCTGCTCGCGCTCCTTGCTGCCGTGCGGAGCGTCGATGATGCGGAATTCCTTGCCTTCGGTAAGGCCGAGCTCGTCGGCCTTACGCAGCACCTTCGCGCAGAAGGGGCATCCTTGTATCGTGTAGAGATCTATCATGCTGTCGCCTCCGTGTGTTTCTCCTCGAGAAGCTTCGCGAGCTCTCCCGATTCTGCCATCTCCTCGATGATGTCAGACCCTCCTACGAGCTTCCCGTCGACATAGAGCTGGGGATAGGTGGGCCATCCGGAAAGGCCCTTCACGGCCTCCCGCATCGCAGGGTCCGAGAGCACGTCGAACGTCCCGTAGTCGGCCGAGAGCTCCGTCAGGATCGCGACGGCCTTGGCCGAGAAGCCGCACCGCGGCTCCGCAGGCGTCCCCTTCATGAAGAGGAACACGCGCCTGCCTGAGATGAGCTTCTCATACCTTTCTTTCAGCTTATCGTCCATTGTGCTTCACCTTTGTCCTGATCCTGAGCGCGTGGATCGCGCCTCCCATCTCCTCGGAGAGGATATCGTATATCCTCTTGTGCTGCTCGACGAGCGCCATGCCGGCGAAGCTGTCCGACGCGACGATCACGGTGAGATGGGCGCCGGGATCCGCATGCCCTTCGTGCTTATGGCTCCTGTCAATCAGCTCGACATCGGCGTCGGGGAGCGCCTTCTCGATCTTCCCCCTGACAAGAGTGAGGAGCTCTTCACTGCCCATCGTGCACCTTCCTGTAGAACTCCATCCCCTGCAGCTTCCCCTGCCACGCGACGAGCTTCGGATAGGCGGCAAGGTCCATACCGGCGGTCTTGGCGTACGCGAGCACGGAGAAGAGCGTCAGGTCGGCGAGCGTCATCGTCTCGCCCGCGAGGAATGCATGCTTCGCCAGCTGCGCCTCCACGATCGGGAGGAACCGCGCGAGCTGCTCCTCGCCCTCCTTCACGGCCTTCTCGTCGACGGGGAGTCCCCTGCGCGGCCCAAAGACCTTCGCGCCGACTATGCGCGACAGGTGCGGCCCGATGTGGATGGTCGAGAAATCGCTCCACTGGTCCACGATCGCCCGCTGCTTGCCGTCCTTGGGGTAGAGGTCGCTCCCTGCCTTCCTGCACAGGTGCCTCGCGATCGCGCCGCTCTCGAAGAGGACGAAACCGTCATCGTCGATGGCAGGCACCTTCCCCGCGGGATGGATCCTCAGGTACTCGGGCGTCTTGAGGTCCTTCTGGAAGTCCATCTCCTGGTACTCGTACGGCGTCTTCGTGAGCAGCGCCACGTACTCGACCTTGTTGCAGTTGTTCGATCTCCTGTTCCCGTATATCTTAAGCATGTTTCTTCCACCTCGTTGTTTTTTTTCTAGCTACGCAGGCCCACCCCCCGCCGGATGAGCACGTAGTCGACCGCATAGAGCATGATGACGAAGAGCGCGAGCATCCCGAGCCCCAGGCCGACATTGATGTCCGAGAACCCAAGGAACCCGTACCGGAAGCCGTTGACCATATAGAGGATAGGGTTGGCGAGCGAAATCACCTTCCAGACGGGAGGCAGCACGCTGATCGAATAGAACACACCGCCTAGGTACGTCAGCGGCGTCAGCACGAACGTGGGTATGATGGAGACGTCGTCGAAGTTCTTGGCGAAGATCCCGTTGATGAGCCCGGCGAGCGAGAAGAGGATCGCCGTGAGCAGCACGAACAGCAGCACGATCAGGGCATTGAAGATATGGAGCTTGGTGAAGAAGAGCGATACGCCCGTCACCAGCACCCCGACAAGGAGGGCGCGCAGCACCCCTCCGGCTATGTACCCCGTGATGATGACGTGCGTCTTCGTCGGCGAGACGAGGATCTCCTCGATGTTCCTGTGGAACTTCGCCCCGAAGAACGAGGATACGACGTTGGAGTAGGAGTTCGTGATCACGGCCATCATGATCAGGCCAGGCGCGATGAACTGGACGTAGGGCACGCCCTGCATCGCAGGGATCTTCGAGCCGATGAAGGTCCCGAAGATGATGAAGTACAGGCTCATCGTGATGACCGAAGGGAGCAGCGTCTGTATCCATATCCGCAGGAACCGGTCCATCTCCTTGATGACGATCGTCTGGAACGACACCCAGTTCGTCGCCGCGCTCATGGATGCCCCCCCTCCACCATGTGCAGGAACAGCTCCTCGAGGCGGTTGCTCTTGTTGCGCATGCTCAGCGCCTCGATCCGGTGCCGCTCGAGCATGGAGAAGAGCGCGGTGATCGTCTGTCCCCTGCTCACTTCGGCCTCTAGGGTCGTCGGATCGAGCAGCTTTGCCGCATAGCCGGGCAGCTCCGGAAGCCTCTCTATCGGGCGTTTGAGGTCGATGATGTAGCTCTCTTTGGCGAGCTTTGCGAGCAGCTCCTTTTTCGAGGTATGCTCGATGATGCTGCCGTGGTTGATGATCGCGATGTTCCTGCAAAGCTGCTCTGCCTCCTCCAGGTAGTGCGTGGTGAGGATGATTGTTATGCCCTTCCTGTTGAGCTCCACGAGGAACGCCCACATGCTGCGGCGCAGCTCCACGTCCACGCCTGCAGTCGGCTCGTCGAGGATGAGCAGCCTCGGCTTATGCACGAGGCCGCGGGCGATCATCAGCCTCCTTTTCATCCCGCCCGAGAGCGTACGTGCCTGCGAGAAGCGCTTCTCCCAGAGCCCTAGCTGGCGCAGGTACTCCTCCGCATTGGCCAGCGCCTGCCTTCTCGGTATGCCGTAGTAGCCGGCCTGGTTGACGACGATATCCTGGACCTTCTCGAAGATTGAGAAGTTCATCTCCTGGGGCACGACGCCGAGCAGGCGCTTGGCCTCCTCGAACTCCGTGTCGATGTCCTTGTCGAACACGATCGCTCTCCCGCCTGTCTTGTTGACCAATCCTGTGATGATGCCTATGGCTGTCGACTTCCCTGCACCGTTCGGCCCGAGCAGTCCGAAGAAATCGCCCTCCTCGACAGCCATGCTGATGCGTTTGAGCGCCTCCACGCCTGTAGGGTACGTTTTTGCCAGGTTCTCGAGCGTCAGGGCGTTCTGCATGCCTCTCCGGGAGGTCCGGGCCTTTATATGAGTTATGGAAGAACCAGTTTCGATAACGTATATATACTATGGTAGCTTACTGCATGCCATGCTCAAGGTCAAGCGCGTCTATGATGCTGCACTGCCCTCCGACGGCTTCCGCGTCCTCGTGGACAGGCTCTGGCCGCGCGGCCTCGCCAAGGCCGACGCGTGCGTGGACCGCTGGATGAAGGAGATTGCCCCCTCGAGGGAGCTTCGCGCCTGGTTCTCCCATGACCCTGCAAGATGGGAAGGTTTTGTCGGGCGCTACGCGCAGGAGCTTGACGCGAACCCTACCGCTGTGGGGGAGCTTCGGACGCTACTCAAGGACCATGCGAAGATCACCCTGCTCTATGCGGCGAAGGATACCACGCGCAACAATGCCGTCGCGCTTGCAGGCTATCTGCATGAGGAGAAGAGGTGATCTATGGCGAGAGTCCCTTCGATAACGCTCAAGGACGGGAAGACGATCCCCCAGCTGGGCCTGGGCACCTGGCAGCTGACCGGCAGCGCGTGCGAGCGTACTGTGAGGGAAGCTCTCGCGCTCGGCTACGCGCACATCGACACGGCGGAGATGTACGGCAACGAGGAGGAGATCGGGAGGGCGATCAGCGGCGCCGACCGCGAAGGGCTCTTCATCACCTCGAAGGTGATGCCGGGCCATCTCGCTCCTGAGCAGGTGCGCGCCTCCTGCATGGCGTCCCTGGAGAAGCTCGGCACGGATTATCTCGATCTCTATCTCATCCACTGGCCTGTGAGAGGAACGGACTACGCGGCGACCTTCAAAGCGCTCCGTGGCCTGCAGATCGAAGGCAGGGTCAGGAGCGTGGGCGTGAGCAACTTCACGACGGGCCATCTGCAGGAGCTGCTCCCCCTTGCGGAGAAGGTGGGCCTCGTGATTGTCGACAACCAGGTCGAGTTCCACGCCGAGCTCTACCAGGGGGAGCTGCTCGCGTACTGCAACGGCCACGGTATCGCCCTCACCGCCTATTCCCCGCTCGCACGGAGAGGATTGCTGGAGAACCCTGTCATAGCCGGCATCGCGAAGGAGCGCGGGAAAGCCCCGGCACAGGTCGCTCTCGCCTGGCTCATCGCCAAGGGCATCGTCATCATACCGAAGGCGAGCTCCCGTGAGCACCTCGCCGCGAACATGGTAGCCTTCGACGTCCGACTCACGGAAGAGGACAGGCAGGCGATCGACGCGATCGGTACGCATGCGCGCCGGATCAGGCCGCCTTTCGCCGAGTTCGGCGGCTGAACCACTGTTGGGTGGTGAAAAATAGAAAACCTTAAATAGGTCTCTACCCTCCGTCTTATCATGAGTCATGAGGATAGCTTCTATAAGGTCTTTAGCGAGAACCATATCAAGGGCGAGGCGTTCGTCGATGCTTTGGGCATCTCTTATGCTAGGCTGCTCGATGCAGGCATCGCGCCGGAGAATCTCGACAAGACTAGGGGATTCATCGATGTCCCTATGCGTAACGACGTAGAGAGCGAGGACTGGCAGTATGATCCCCTGGACTATCCCTACCGATACCCCACAGGAGATTTCCTCAACAGAGGCGATGGAAACATCGAGTCGATTCTTTCCCCGACGGATGACCACAAGAAGTGGGAGCTATTGCTTCCTGATGGTGATGTCGTCCTGCTCGACGAGCGCCTGGAAGAGCTGGGAGAGCCTGGCATCGATGAACGTATCGTCCAGATAGGCTATGACGCGAACTGCGATCCCAGGCTGCAGGTGGCCAAGGCAGGAAAAGAGAACAGCATCATCGCGCTCCAGGCAAGCATCGCAGATGTCGATATGTTCCAGCAGAGTCTCGCCTATCCCGGAAACATGGCGGGCGATATAGCAAGGATCCCGCAGACGAAAGGCACGCTCCTCGATTGCTATGTCTTACTACTTACGCCAAAGCAGGCAGAGGCAATCACCGCGACCGAACCCTATTATGATCTTGTGGAGATAGACAAAGTCACGCTCATCGAGAGCGGTCTTACAGGCAAGGGTCTGGGCTTCGCGGGCAACAAGACGAACGCCTTCTACGCGCCCGAAGGCAGTCCTATCGTCGTCAAGGGTCGGTACGCGAAAGGACGCGCCGGCCTTGCCGTCATGGATAGCGTAGACATCTTCCAGGACCTGCTCAACGACACTAGATACCACCTCCAGGACTATGTCACCTCGCCGCGCGGCCTGAGCAACGCCATCCGCTTCGAGCACTATCTCAAGAAGCAGGGCGTCATAGAAAAGGCGGTCCTGCATGACACGGTCAACGGGCTCCTCCCGAGGACCGGCTACCACGGCGCAGAGGGTTTTGATGAGTTCGACTCTGCGAAGACTCCTGTCGCCAAATATACGCTGGCCGAACAGTTCGCTTCCTGATCGTTTCCAGGAGAGAAAAAAAGGGAAAAAAGGTTTTCTAGTACCAGCTGCTCGAGATGCTGGACACGCCGCCCTCGATTGCCACGTCGGTGGCAGGAACAGACGCGTTGTACCCTTCGCTGTAGTAGCTGTCCCCTTTCTTGACGAAGCCGTCGAGCGTCGTGTCGAGCACTCCCCCTTTGACCGTGATCTCCGCGTTCGCGCCCTTGGGGAACGATAGAGAGACGCTGCTCGCGCCTGTGTTGATCGAAGCCGCGGTGGGATACTCGCCGAAGATCACCTTCGTGCTCGCAGCCCCGCTCTCGAGATCGAGCGTCGCCACATTGATCCCGCGAAGGTCGAAGCTCGCGTCCGCCGCGCCGTAATGCGCGGTAAGCGTATACACCGGGTCAGGCGACAGGCCGATATCCCATCTGTCTGCCCTGGTGTGGAGGAACCCTGCAGTGCTTTGCCGCTGCACCCGGATGGAAGCGAAGGTAGTCGTCAACATCGAGTCGAGGAAGGGAGCTTTCCTGTCCGATGTCTGGATCTCGTTCCTGTAGAGGAATTCCGGTGATCCCTTCGCTACCGAGAGCTGGCCTGCGCCATACGAGATCGTCATGTTCACCTCGCTGATGCCGCCGGGAGAAGGCACGCCCTGCACGATCATGCGCTGCTCGCCGGCGGCGAGATGCCCGGCAAGATAGATACCACCTACCACGACGGTGGCGACGATGAAGATGGTGGCGAGCCACCCTGTCCGGAACAGCAGAGCGATGCCTGCCAGCACCAGGCCGAGAGGCCAGTACGTCGCGATCCCCTGCCATAGGGACATATCTATGATGCCGAAGGTGCGCAGGAGGAGCAGCAGGCCCACGAGCACGAGGAGGCTGCCGAGGATGATCCCACCGAATGGGCGGTGCCTGCTCATCTTGCCCTCCTCGCTATCAGGTACAGGCCCAGGGCGATGATGATGGCCGGCCCGACATACGCCCAGGAGAACCACGAGAAGAGGTTCTTGAAGAGGAACAGCGCGCCGAGGATGATCAGCAGAAGCCCTGCGAAGATATGGCCCTCATGCCTCCCTTCTCTCCTGCGCTCCTTCCTGCTCGCGATCCTCTCCGCGGCGCGCTCGACCGTGTCCTCTGCTATGGTCTTCTCGCCTGGCTTCTGGTAGGGGTTCTTCGGGATGAGGATCCATGCGAGGATGTAGAGCAGCAGCCCTATCCCGTTGACGAAGACGATGAGCACCGTCGCGAGCCTGATCCAGACCGGATCGACGTTGAAGTATTCTGCTATGCCGCCGCAGACGCCTGCGATCATCTTGTCTCGCTGCGAGCGGTAGAGGCGTCTCGGTTCCTGTTCCTGCGCTGGTTTTCTTGCCATGGGCATCACGGTGGGAGCGATAGGCATCTATCGTATATAAGCAGGATGGAGGAATCCTCCATCCTCCGGCAGCCCGAAGGAAAATATTTAATAACCCCTGATGCGGAATAGGAGGCATGGACTACGGCTCACTGGTCGAACCCGCATACACGGCCATCATCGTGCTCTCCTCGCTTGCCATCGCCTGGCGGGTGCACAGGCCGGCCTCCCTGACCGGACACGTCGGCATCAGGATGTTCCGCGAAAGCTTCCTCCTCTTCGCCGCGGCCTTCGCCGTCCGCTACGCGCTGCTTTCGGTAGCCGCCCTCCTCCCTGATCCGGCGTATGCGGCGTTCGCGACGATCGGCCTCTCTTTCCTCTTCACCTACCTGCTCGCCTCGGCCGGGTTCTCGCTCGTCTACAGCCTCGTCTGGAAGGGCATGGAGGGCCGTCAGGTCCTGCTCCTGCAGGCGGCAGCCCTTGCCACGGCCGTCCTTTCCGTGCTCTACACACCGCTCGTCCTCTATGCGACACAGCTCGCGGCGTTCGCCTACGGCGCTTCCGTGCTCTACCTGCACTATCGCGCGCACCAGAAGAAAGGCCATTTCCTCCAGCTCTACTTTTTCTCGCTCGTCCTCGCCTTCCTCGGCTATGCGGTGAATACGGCGGCGTTCCTCTTCGGGGCGGCGTTCCCTCTCATCGGCTTGTATGCCCGTGTCATCACCGCTGCGGCGTTCCTCTTCATCCTCTATACGGTATTCCGGGTGCTCGCATGGCGAAGAAGCGCGAACGCCTAGAGGTCATCTACGACATGCTCGCCTCGATCAGGGACAGCGGCGGCGCGCTCGGGCCGACGCATCTCCTCAGGAGATCCAATCTCTCGCCGCAGATGTTCCGCGACTACACCGATGAGCTCGTGGAGAAGGGGCTCGTGCTGCTGGACGATGACGGCAAGAGGAAGACCTATGCGATTACCGACAAGGGCTATGAGTACCTCAACCGCTACAGGCTCATCCTCGACTTCATAGATAACTTCGGGCTCTAGGCGGCGAGGTCTGCGGTGCGCAGGAGGTATTCCCGCAGCGTCCGCTGCCCTTCCATCAGGACGCTCGTCCGGACGCCTACCAGACGTATCCTTCTCGGGTCGCTGGGCAGCGAGAAGAACAGGCGCAGCGCGTTCCTGCTGATGCTGCGCATCCCTCGCTCGTAGGAGGGCAGCGTCACGTCGCGCGTGATTGTCGTGAAGTCGGCGTAGCGCACCTTTATGGTGATCTTCCTGAAATAGCGCCCTTCCAGGTCCTCCTCGAGCCTGCGGCACAGCGACAGCAGGATCGTACGCGCCTCGCGCGCCGTAAGGTCCTGGTGGGTCGTGCGTTCCCTGCCGAACGCCTTCTGGTCCTTGGCGATCGGCATGCCGTAGCTGATCTCGCCGAGAGCGAGCTGCAGGACATAGAGCCCCTGCGTGCCGAAGCGCTCGATCACCCGGAAGCGGTCCCAGGAAAGGAGATCGCCCACGGTCCCGATGCCTGCCTCATGGTAGAGCGGCAGCGACCTCCTTCCCACGCCGGGCACCTTCTCTATGGGAAGCGGCGAGAGGAAGGCCTTTGCATCCTCGACGATCGTCACGCCTCCGGGCTTGCGGTAGTCCGAGGCGATCTTGGCGAGCACCCTGCACTCCGCCACACCGACAGAGCACGACAGTCCGGTCTCCTCGAGCACCGCCCTGCGTATCGCCCGCGCCATCGCATCCCTGCTCGTGAACTGCCCCGAAAGGCGCGTCACGTCCAGGTATGCCTCGTCTATCGAGACCTGGTAGAGCCCGGGATCGAAGCGGGAGAGGACATCCATCACCCTACGGGATTCAAGCGCATAAAGCGGGAAGTCCACAGGAAGGAAGACGCCTTCCGGGCATGCCTCTCTCGCCTTCGTGATCGGCATCGCCGAATGCACGCCGAACTCCCTCGCCTTGTAGTTCGCCGTGCACGCTACCCCCCTATTGCCTGCGGCGCCGACGATGACCGGCCTGCCCTTCAGTGCAGGGTCGCGCTTCTCCTCGCATGCCGAAAAGAAGCAGTCCATGTCCACATGCGCTATCAGCGTCGCCATGGCTTTCCTGGGGCGACGGTCGTTTAAGAAAGGATCGGACGCAGCTGTCCAGTGGCGAGAAGCCTTGAAGGCGGCGTGCGCTCGAAAGAGAAGATCGCGTCCTCGTCGTCTATGCCGCGTTCGGAAAGCATGGAGAGGAAATGCGAGAAGATGGTCTGCGTCACCCGTGCATCGCCAAGCGCCCGGTGCGCCGCCTCGTTCGAGAGGTCGAAGTGCGAGCAGAGTGCGGAAAGCCGCTTGCTCGGCAGCTCCGGCAGAAGCCGCGTCGCGAGCTTCTTCGTGCACAGCCTCGCGTTCGCGAGCGTATGGTCCAGGTGGCGCGACGCGTTCTCCGCGAGGAAGCCGTAATCGAACGTCGCGTTGTGCGCGACGATCGTGCATTCCCCGAGGAAGGAGAGGAACCGGGGAAGGGCCCTTTCGATAGGGTCGGCGTCCGCGACCATCCCGTCCGTGATGCCGGTCAGGCGCGTGATGAACGAAGGGATCCTCACCCCGGGGTTGACCAGCGTCTGGAACTCCTCTGTCACGGCACCGTCCTTGACCTTGACCGCGCCGATCTCCGTGATCCGGTGATAGAAGCGGGACAGCCCTGTCGTCTCGATATCGACCACGACGTACTCGGAAAGTCCCATCGGAAAGCTGTGCCGTCGTGACGTTTATATCTTTTGCGGTGGGTGGCATGTCGCTGCCGCAGTGCAGCAATGCATAAATACCGGTAGGTGTCCCCCCTTCAGGGTGGAGACCTCCTATGTCCTCATCCATGCCAAGTTCGCCTACGTCAGCGTTCCTAATCTTTCGACCATCCTCGACACCATCCAAATTGTCGTCGCAAAGGACTATACCTTCAGCGAGCATCTGTTCGCGTCGGGCGTCCCCGCCGTCTATGTGGTGGGACAGCTGGGCTACAAGCGGCTCCCTGTCGACCATAGGTTCGCGCTCGACGCCGTGGCAGAGGTCAAAGAGAGATACCCTAAGGTCAAGGTCATCGCATGGCAGGAGCCTGAGTATGCCGAAGAGTTTCTCCGCGCAGGGGCCGACGATTTCCTCAGCTACGACCCGACCAGGGATGCGGTCCTCGCGCACGCGATACAGAAGTATCTTCCCAAGGCCGATCCCCTGAACCCTCGCTGAACAAAAATTTATATAGGTGATAGGACTATATACTCTATATGGCCAACTGCGGATACTGCGGCCGGCCGGTGCATGGCTTGCCGGTGCACTTCGGGGGGAAGAACTACCACATGGCCTGCTTCAAGGCCCTGGCGAGGGAGCAGCGTGTCTTTGGGGAGGACGTGCTGGAAACCATTTTCTCTTGATTTTTTTGCTAGCGGTAGTTCGGGTCGGCCTGCTTGAGGACAGCGTACTGTTCCAGTATAGGCATCTTGTCGTCGTCCTCGAGGATAGTCTCCCTGACGTTGAACATGGGCTGGCCCTCGACCATCTGGGTCACGCGGGGCAGTTCGCCGCGCACGATGCACATGAGGGGCCGGTGCGCGATGTAGTGTCCGACGGCCCGCTTATGGCCGCCGTCCAGGCATCCGGAGCCGTCGTCCTCAAGCGTCAGCTGGTAGGTCCTCCCGTCGATCCTGTAGACCTGCACCGGGTCCTGGAACATGTCGTCTGCCTCTATCCCTCTCACGATGGAGTCGACCGCCTGGTCGCTCTTCGCTTCCTCCCAGCCGTAGAGGTCGACCCTCGAAAGATCAAGAAAGACAATCTCGTCCATGGGCAGGAGAAACCGGAAGGGGCTTATATGATTTTCTAAAGATAACCACCCTTTGATAGCAACTAAAACCCTGCAAAGGGCTGACATCACACACCGCAATATTTAAATATTCCGGGGGAGTCAACTGCCGGAAGAACTCTTGCAAGGGGGGATGATCAAGTGGCAAAACCTACAGCAAAAAGCCAGAAGAAGGACATCATCAAATATCTCAAGGCGCATGACATCAAGTTCGACGAGAGCCTGGGGAAGGCGGAGCTGCTCAAGCTCATCGACGAGCACAAGGCTCCTGCGCATGCCCACACGCATGCGCATGCCGAGACGGCTTCCACGGCGGCCGCGAGGAAGGCACCCATGGGCGCCCGCGCAAGGAACATCGTCATCGGCGTGGTCGTCGTGGTGATCATCCTCGCCATCGTGCTCTCGCTCGCTTACCGTCCTGCAGGCAACGGCACCGCGGCAGGGAATCCCGGCGCGGTGGTCGCGACCGTCAACGGCGTCCAGATTACGGCAGGGGAAGTGGCGACGCTCAAAAGCCGTCTGGCCACGCAGCTCGCCCAGCCGGTCAACGATAGCATGGCCCTCGACCAGGCGGTCATCCAGGAGCTCCTGCGCCAGGAGGTGCAGAAGCAGGGCCTGACCGTCAGCGCGGCGGATGCCGAGGCCAACCTCACCGCGACGCTCCAGGAGCAGGGCCAGACCCTCGATGCCTTGAAGCAGCAGCTCGCACAGCAGAACATCACCTATGCAGAGGCGCTCGACAACTACCGCCTGCAGATGGGCGTGCAGAAGCTGATTGCAGAGGTCCTCACGCCGGTCCAGATCACCGACCAGCAGGCAGAGGACTTCTACAACCAGAACAAGGACCAGTTCGTCCAGGGCAACACCACCTACAGCTATGCGCAGATGGCGTCGCAGATCAAGGCGTACCTGGCCAACCAGCAGCAGAGCCAGGAGTTCCTGACCTACATCAACAAGCTGAAGAGCCAGGCGGACATCGTCTACAAGTAGGAACCTTTTTCCTTCCCTTCTTTTTTTTGTGGCGCCCGAATATTTTATATATCCCTGTTTCTGGAAGAGGTGGCCATGAAGATCGTCAGCGCCTGCCTGGCAGGGATGGACTGCAGATGGGATGGCGGCTCAAGGCCATGCCCTAGGGTCATCGCGCTGGTCAAGCAGGGCAGGGCGATCCCTGTCTGTCCGGAGCAGCTGGGCGGCCTGCCCACACCGAGATCGCCTGCCGAGCAGAGAGGCGAGAGGATCGTGACGAAAACAGGGGAGGATGTCACCGCCCTCTTCAGGAAGGGTGCGGAAGAGGCGCTGAGGATCGCCCTGCTCGCGGGCTGCGACGGGGCCATCCTGAAGGCCAGGTCCCCCTCCTGCGGTTCAGGCAAGGTATACGACGGCACCTTCTCCAGGAGGCTGGTCGACGGCGACGGGGTGTTCGCCTGCTTGCTGAAGAAGAACGGCATCGAGGTCATCGCCGAGGACGGGGATCCGGAGCCTCCTCCTTCCCGATAAGTATTTATAGCCTGCCGGCACCTGCATCCCCATGATCACCTGGGACATCTATGACATCACCGCAGGCGGCGCGTCGCTGCACGGCGTCTCCCTGCAGGGGAGACTGCGCAAGCTCGCCTTGCAGATCGACATGGACCTCTTGGTCGAGCATGCGTTCGACCTCACAAACCATGTGCGTTTCGCGGTCGTGGCGGGCACCGACGTGACCCCGATAGAGGAATACCTCAACGACACGATGCCCCATCTGCGCGTGAAAAGGGTGGCGCGCGACGTCGCTAACCCTGTCCTGACCAAGATGCACATCAACAACGAGGACTACTACAATCTCTGATGCCGTTTGCCAAAGACATATAAATGATTGGCGCCGCCCAGGAAGCAGAAGGCATGGTTGTTCTTGTCCTGCATCCTGATCAGGCGTCCCGTCTGTGATTTCTTGCATCTGCGCAGGGGCAATGCATACCGCGACAGAGGGAGATAGCAATGATGTGCAAGGACTGCAAGGGGACCACTGTCAAATCGCGCACGAACTACGGTCACGGGAAGAAATCGAACGCCACGACGAGCTACGTCTGCAGGGACTGCGGCTCCTCCAATATAGAGATGCCCGAGAGGAAGCGGTTCGGAAGGAGACGCTGATTCAGCGGAGCAGCTTTTCTGCATCCGCCCGGGTCGCTCTGCTCCTCGCGCCCTCGACCCTGCAGCACAAGGCTCCGCACGCGTTCGCGAAGCGCGCCGCAGGAAGGGTGTCCTTGCCTTCGAGCAATGCTACGGAGAAGGCGCCCATGAACGCGTCGCCCGCGCCGGTCGAATCCTTCACGCGCACCGCGAGGCCAGGCACATGCGTCCTCTTCCCTTTCTCGAAAATCGTGCAGCCGCGCGCGCCTTCCGTCCTGATGAGCAGCCTGTCCTGGTATTTCCTTGCGTAGGCCTCCCTGAACGCCTCCCTGCTGAACTTGATCAC
Organism: Candidatus Woesearchaeota archaeon; assembly: GCA_046704905.1. Taxonomy (GTDB): domain Archaea; phylum Nanobdellota; class Nanobdellia; order Woesearchaeales; family JAWAQC01; genus JAWAQC01. Next base: position 17,392 of record JBJKRA010000010.1, on the reverse strand, counting down.
GTCGGAGAGCGATAGGAGCCTCTCCATGTCCCTGACGCTGCCGATCCCTTCTTTCGAGAGCTGCGGGATAGGGCTATCCACGTCGACGAATACCCTTGCGCCAGCGCTCTTCGCGATCGATGCGGCCTTCAGTGCGGCGACGGCCCTGATGTTCGCGAGTTCCGTGTGGAAGTGCCGGCAGTGGGCAAGCACAGGACGGAAATGCTCTACATCGGCTGCGGAGAGCTCCAGGGTCCCGTGCGGGAAGCCGTAGATGGAGCGCTCTCCCTTAGCGTCGACGACGATGAAGCACTCGTGCGTCCTCCCGTATCGCTTCGCAGAGGTCGCGATGCCCGCCCTGCGGAAATCCCTGATGAGCGTTCTCCCTGTCTCGTCCTTCCCTATCGCACCGCACCAGCGCACCTTCGCGCCGAGCAGCGCCGCCTGCCAGAGCGTATTGGCCATGACGCCGCCCGGGATGGAGCGCAGCGTCCCGGCGCGCTTGCCCTTGCCCGCCAGGCTCTCTACCCTCGCGACCCTGTCCATGGCGAGCGATCCCAGTCCGACGATATCGTAGCGTCTCATGGTGCCTGTCCCAGGTATTCCGCTATGGCTGCCACGTCCTGTTTCGACGCGAGCGTGTCCACCACAAGATCGGCGCCTGCGGCGTAGAGCTCTTCTGCGCTGGCAAGGCCCGTGGTTACGCCGATGGCATCGAAAACAGGCTTGATGAAATCCTCATTCCTGAGTGAGGCGGCTGCTTGCATATCGTGTACGGCGTCGCCGATATAGGCGACCCGAAGAGGGAAATGTCCGAACTTGTTCATGTACTGCTGGCAGCAGCGCATGAGCAGATCCTCTTTGTCCACTCCCAGGCCATTGAACGAGCAGAGGTCTTTGTCTATCGGATGCTCGGCGTCGAGATAGCCGAGCGTCCTGAGCAGGTACTCCTGCAGCTTGCGTGGAGAGAAGGACGCTGCGCCGAAGATGCCGTGCAGTTCGCCGAGACGGCCGGGCGTGATATACTGCGTCACGAGGCCGTCCACCCCCTCGCTCTCCATCATCGCGATGCCGGCGTCGGAGAGCGCCTCCACCATGCTGCCGATCGGCGCCATGGAAGCATCAGTGATCCTGTTCCGGTTGCTCTGCAGCACGAGCTCTCCACCTGCCTCCAGGATCTGCTTGATCTTGTAGCGCATCACTGTCCCGTTCGAATGTTTCGCGTAGTCGCTATCAGGCTCGCCGGTCACCGGGTGGGTGCGGAGAGAGAAGCTCCTCCCGAGAAACCGTTCTGACACCGCTTCGTATTCGCGGTCGCCGAGGACCTGCGTGTTCCACACCGTGTTGTCCAGGTCGTAGATGATGAGATCCTCTGCGGAGAAGGCCATGGGGAGCGGAAACCCTATTGATATATAAAGATTTCCGAAGACGTTACTTTAGGATGGTTAAAATGGAAAAGACAGCGCCGCCTAGCGCTGCTCCGTATCCTCTCCTGCGAACATGTCCGCTGCATGGCGTTTCTGCTGCTTGCGCAGCTCCTTGAGCTTGTGCTTCTCCTCCGCAGAAAGTCCCGAATCCTTCTGTTGCATGGCATCTCACCCCCTGGAAACCGTCGCAACCGATTCAAGGCTATAGAGGCGCCCATCATCTATAAGCTTTCCGCTGAGGATATGTTGTCCCCAAAAAGTAGTAAAAAATAGGAAGATTTATATATGTGGGAAACTTTACTACTTTGTAGTATGAAAACGAAGGTCAGCATATCGATGGAAAAGGAGCTGCACGAGCGTGTGAAGCGGAAGGTACAGGGGACCCTCTTCCGGAATACGAGCCATCTGATCGAGCATGCGGTCGCCTCCTACCTCAGGGAGATAGGCGATGAGTGAACTCCAGACGCTTGAGGAGATCACGGAGACTCTGGGGCTGATATTTCACGAAAGCAGCCCCATAATCCTTCCCGGTATCGATGTTGCAGGTCTGTCTGCAGCCCAGACGGCTTCCGAGCTGGAGAGGCTTGAGGCAGAACGGCGCCATGTCCACGAGTATTTCACCGGAAGGAAGGAATCTCTCTCCGCATACATAAATAACATCTCTGGTGTCCCTGTACAGGATGCTGCGAAGTACGTGGCTGCTACGCTTTCTGAGATTCGGGAGGCCGTCGGAAGGCTCAAAGGGCTTGAGCAGCAGGCGAAGGAGGTCGGCGGAGCATATCAGGAGAAGCTTCTCAATGAGGCGGGCTTTACTGAAAGGAACGAGCTGGACAATGCGATATCCTCGCTTCGTGCCGAGAGATGGAGGCTGAGGAAGGAGCGATTCGGGAAGTTCCGTCACCGTGCTATCATCAGGGAATTGGATGGGAAGATCTCATCGCTCAATGGGTTGGATGCGCGACTGCGCGGTCCGTCTTCTATCCCTCTCCGACCCACCTCAGAGTACAAATATGATTATCAAGAATATCAGGAGAAGGGATTCTCCGCCATCGCAGGCCGTCTCTTTGACGGATACGAGAGCCTTGCAGAGCAGCAGAAGGGAATCCAGCCGGAGCCTAGGCCCCTGCCGCAGGCGGTACTTGATTCCTTGGGCGATCAGTACCTCGAAAGATACGTCAGCGATGAGATTGAGGAGGCATTACAGGAGAACCTCCTGCGCCAAGACCAGTACGGAAAGGAGAACGTACAGATCCTCTCCGACGGAAAGCTCGTGGAACATGCGCTAGCGATCGCAAAAGAAGGCTTAAGCACTCCAAGGGCCATGACTTGGAACAAGGAGTATTCCCCTGAGGAGGAGATGAGGATAAAGGGGCTTTCTCATGGTATAGAGGATTTACCTTATGTGCTGCGTCAAATCGTCGGGAGCGCCATCATGGCTAGTGAGATATCTCTCGATGATGAGTTCAGGGAATTCGCAGAATACGCGGCCATTGTCCCTGCAGAGAAGGCGCGCAGGGACCTGGTCGCTTCGTTCTCAGGGATAAGAAAACGGATTGAGGATCTCGCCGCTAAGGCCGGCATAGACTACTTCATACTGGCCGAGCCATGGTTCCATGAGGGGATATACCACAACCTGGAAAGAACCTTGTCTACGACAGGCCTTCAGAAATTCGTCTATGAGGCGAGCATGCCTAAATGGGACCTCTTCAAGAGCAACGCGCTGGTCAAGGACCTCTACGGCGAAGAGGCGCTTCATGACCTCGACAAGGCGATGCGAGACGAGGTCTTCAAGAATCTTCTCATAACGCATGAGCATACTGAAGAGTCGAACACGCTCGGCCATAAGACCATCTGGTTCAAGGACCCCCTGGCCGTCGCATACAACATCATGAATTTCTGGCGGGAATCGGGTTTTTCCGGCGAACGACCGTTCCTCTCCATCCACTCCAGTTCCGAGAACACGATTGCGGCCAAATATGTCTCGTCGCTCACTGAAGAGGAGCTCGCTGGGGTCGGACGTCTCAATGCCCCAGGCCTCGCCGACATCATCAGGCTCCTCCGCGACCATCCGGACACCTTCCGCAAGCCTCATCTCGGCTCCTGGGATGATGAGAAGCCGAATCCGGTCTATAATGATGTGCAGAAAGCTCTCGGCAGGCTCACCAACCATTTCCTCGAGAAAGGGACGCAGGAAGAGCGCTATTTCGCGCTCGGCAGCGCATTGGCGAACACCGGCAATATCGAATTGGGATTGGGCACTGACAGGGAAAGCGATCGTCTGGTCGAACTGATCTCCGAAGAGATGGGGCTTGGGGAGCACGCCTCAGGCAATTTCAAGGCCCATCAGGGCTATTTCTTCCGCCATCTCGAGGACCATCTCAGGGGATCCAGGGATATCAAGGCAGCAAAGGAGACCATGCTGGCGGTGAGCGACTACTACGACGGCCTTGCCGATCTCATGTCTTCATGCGCGCATCCGGAAGCGGTCAAGGAAGAAGCAGGAGAGACCGAAAACGATTATAATCATATAAGGAACGCGACAGAGGATCTCCCTAAGCTCCTTGCCTATCTGGCGGGATATGACACCGATGTTGTGCAGGAGATACTTTCCCGGGAAGACCACAAGGAACAGATCGAGTCGAGACTAAGGAAGACGAAGGAGAACGTGTTCTCCGCAAAGATGACCCTGCCCGACGAGATCGCGAAGGCGCTGCCCAGGGATCTCTCGGCGCTTGTGGGCTTCATAGATGAAAGCGAGCGCATCATAGGGGATTCCCCTGTCAGCGACATACTGAGACAGGAGCAGGAGCGGATACTGCAGAGCATCATCTACAGCGAACAGATCAGCGAAGAGACGAAGTCGCTATCCCTTTACTTTAAGGCCCTCGACAATAGGAGGATCGCAAAGCGGTTCGTCGCGAAAGACGATGCCGAGAAGTACCAGCTCCAGAAGCTCGCCCGCGTCGCTTATGACACCGCAGAGGACCTTGCCGTCCCCCTCGTGCGCGGAGCGCTGCGTCATCATCTCGATTTCGATAGGCTAAGGGGACTTCAGGAGTATCTCCCGAAGCTCAATCCGTATGGGCGTGTCCTGCAGGCCCTGTCCGCCAAGGCCGATCAGAAAGGGGTTTTCACCATGGTGAAGTCCCTGGCGTCTATGGGAGAGGACTCCCTCCATCTGGCGTCGGCGATAGAGCAGGGCGAGATGTCGTTCGACTCTGCCCGGGCAACGATGCTGCTTCTCGAGAAGAAAGGGTTCGCTCCTACCAGTTATCTGGTGAAAAGCCTGATTTCTGCAGACGATAAGGAAAAGACGCTTGATCGGTGGCTGGACATGAAGGCGTCGTTCGATGCAGGCATGTTCGATGCAAAAGACGAGCTGCATAGGAACCTGGAATATGCCCGTTTCCGCTCCATCGTCGACCATGAGAAGGTGAGGAAACACCTCAAGAACCATTTCACGTTCGACGATTATCTTTCCATCTTCGAGAAGGAAGAAGGCGAGAAGGTCTCTTTCCAGGATATAGACCGTTTCGAGATCGCCTCCGTCGCCGAGGAGGCGCGCCGATTCAAGGGGTACATCCTCCAGGTCAAGCAGACGGCGGATGCGCTCGGCCGTAAGGTCTATGTGGTCCCTAATCTCAGCTACGGCTATCTCCCTGTCGCTCCGCTTGTCAACGAGCTGGCGAAAGAGGGGATAGAGACGATCCTTGGAATAAAGGTAGGTTCGACCCAGAGCCACAACAACAAGGAGGTCCTCAACAGCAGGCTGTTCAGCGGATACCGCGCCATGATTGCCGAAGACGAGCCTATCCTGATTATCGCTGACGGAACACAGCATCTCATCGCCAGAGAAGGGGAGGACAAGGAGGCGCGCTATCCTGATGCGTATCAGGGCTATCTCAACCAGATGATTGCCCTCAACGACGCGATGGGCTTCACGGACATCGACTACAGCGGGACAGGCAAGAGCGAAGAGGACATGGCAAAGCTCCGCGGCAGCAGCGAGTTCCAACGTCTGGTCGGCATCTATAAGGATGCTGCGGACAAGAAGGAACCAGCCGAGAAGGAGCCTTACACGTTCGGGTTCTGGAACATGGCCGGTCTTGACCTCATCATCCGCAACTACCATAAGAAGATCATGGCGAAAGAAGCCCTGCAGACAAAGGATATTCTCGGTCCGGCGATAGTCTTCTGCAACGTAGGGATGCTCGATGAGCAGCTCCCAGAAGAGCTCAAGCGGCAGTACCCCGGAATAAAGCATTTTCCTGCCTATTTCGACGACAGCAAGAAGATTATCGATTTCGATTTCGGCTATGACAGCAGCGGCATCAAATATCTCAACACGCTGGAGACAGAGGTGAAGAAGGCGTACGGGTCATCGACAGGCCAGGTCCAGAGCATCGATGACATCTCCGCGCTCGTGAGGTACGCCAAAGAGCAGGCGCTGCTGCCGCAAGGATCCGAATATTAGGGACGTAGCAAAAGCTTTTTATACTCCTCTCTCTTGGAAGGGCCCCATGGCGATATGTCCCTACTGCAAAGGCGAAGTGACCATGAAGACGGTGGAGAAGGAGCGCTACGGCACGGGCCTGATCAAGCAGGAGATCCTCTACGCGTGCCCGAACTGCAAGTGCGTGCTCGGCTTCTCGCGCGGCAGGTACGGCGGTTGATAAGTTATTTATAGCCCTCCCCCCTGCCTCTTCTCGAATGGCCAAGGCTGTCATCTTCGACCGGGACGGCGTGCTTGTCGACTCCGAGCCGGTCAACATAGCATCGGTCGCGCTCGCCCTGAAAGGTCTCGGCGTCACGATTACGGAGGCGGACGAGAAGCAGATCGTCGCGAGGCATCCTGCCGACTACCAGGGCTACTTCCTCGCCAAGTACAGGATTCCCCAGGAGGAGTTCAGGAAGGAGAGGAGCCGCAGCTACTACGCGCTCTTCGGGAAGGCCCCGCTCTTCGAGGGGACGGTCGCGCTCGTCAGGGAGCTCAAGGCAAAGGGCGTGCCTCTCGCCCTCGCCACTTCCGGCAACCGTCCCACTACCGATACCTTCCTCTCCCGCACCCACCTCTCCTTCGACGCGATCGTCACCTTCGAGGACTGCACGAGGAGAAAGCCTGATCCCGAGGTCTATCTGATAGCGGCAGAACGTCTCGGCGTCCCTCCAAAAGGCTGCACGGTCGTCGAGGATTCCGCCGTTGGTCTCGCTGCTGCGAAGGCGGCCGGCATGCGCTGCATCGTGCTCCCTAACGCCTACACAAAAGATCAGGATTTCTCGGCCGCGGACGCTGTGGCCAGGGACGCCGAGGAGCTGCGCCGACTGCTCGGCCTCTGATCCATCCCTAGTGCAGGAAAAGGAATCTTATCAGGATATAGAGCCCGATGAACAGGAAGAACAGCCCGATGATGAGCTTGACCAGCTGGTCGACGGGGAGGTCGAGGGAAGCCTTCTTTCGCATGAGGATCCGCTGAGGATTGCGGTCTTAAATATCTTCCGCCCAAAGGGCTGCCAGCGCCAGTTCAATAGTTCGGCGGGAAGGTCGTCCTATCGGACCAGACCGGATACGCATCATTCTTGAGCAGCTTTCGTATCTGCTTGGCGCTGCCGAGGAGCGCCTCACCGACTCTGTCCTCCAGCGCCTCATGCACCTTGATATAAGCGGTGGCGGCGTCGAGGTAAGGGATAAGACCCTTCTCTGCGAGCATCCCTGCGCTCCAGAACGCGCGATCCTTCTCCGAAGCGAAAGGCTTCGGCTGGTGCACGACGATGGCCTCTGCCCTGCTGCCGTAGAAGAGCGTGAGCCGCGCAATGTAATCATAAGCTTCCTGCGGCGGGCAGTTCGGCACGATGGTCCTGACGGAAAGCTCTCTCCCGTCATTATAGGAGAAGATGCCCGCGTGCGGCTCCGCATGGTAATGGTTCACGACAGGAAGGTCCTTCCTGCGGGATTTCAGGAACGAAAGCAGCATGGCCATCGCTACGGAGCCTCCTTCCATGCCTTGACTGCCTGGTAGATCGGCGAAAGCCCCTCGGTGTGCTTCCAGAAGCCGACGTTCGTGATATGCTCCCTGTCCAGAAGCGAAAGCCGCTCCTCTGTGCCCTTCGGATCCTGGGCATAGATCTGATGCCTGTCGGTGAGGATGTGCAGCTCGCCGTCGTCCTGGGTGTATTTGAGTATATGCTCATGCTTGAGGAATCTCTGGTGCTCAGGGCTCTTGGTGTAAGTCCGGCGTTTGGATATGGTATGGAAGTGGTGTCTGTGCCAGCGTATCCTCCAGCGCGAATCGTAGGTAGCGAATGTCGGGACGATCTTTTCCTGAGCGATATGGTCCTTGGCGTAGGAGAGGACCTTCCTGAGCAGGCTTTCTGGCATGCTCGGGCCAGGGTGCCTGTAGTTGAAATTATAGCACATGATCTGGACAGAATCAGCGTGCTCAGAGAGGCCCGCATAGTCGTAGAACGTGTGGTTCGCGAAATGATCGTCGCTGTCCGGGAAGAGCGCGCCGACAGCGACTGCTATATGATAGTCGCCTTTTGGAAGCGCGCTGCGGAGCGCGGCCATGAACTCCACGAAACGCTCTTGGTAGGTGTTCCCCTCGTCTCGTGAGAGCCCCTCGAAATCGATGGCGACACCGTCTGCACTCATCCCCTGTATCCTCTTTGCTACGAGTCCCGCGCTTTTCTCCGGCGCGTCCAGGATGAGCGCCAGCTCGCCGTTCAGGTCGTTCGCATAGATCATCGGCAGCATCTTCTTGTGCGCGGCCCGGGTCTTGTCGACGAGGAAATCCAAAGTGCTGCTGGAGACTTTCGGGACGAGGTCGATATCCTCGAGCGAACCATAATCCTGCTTGAGCCGCTTGTCAGGTGATCCGAGGTTGTACAGATGCGTTATCCAATAGTCTGCGATGGAGAGCGGCTGGTCGACGAAGGTCTGGATCGCCTCTCTGCCGGCATTGGGGGAGGCGAAGGTCTGCTGAAAGAGGAATACCTGCTTGCCTTTCGGCTTTTCGCTGCATCCCCATTCGAAGAGGGAGTACGGGAGGGACAGCGCTGCCGCTGCGAGCGCTGACGACTTGAGGAACTGCCTTCTGTTCATGGTAGCATCTTCTCCGCCACGCCGTCCTTGAGCAGGTAGACGTCGAGCGGCTTCACCTCGTAGAACGTAGGGTTATCCGCCGTCCCTAGGTACTCGTTGAGCAGATAGTTGTTGATGAACTCGCTGCCCATGATGATGAGCTTCTTGTCAGGCCGGAAGAAGATGTCGACGATGTCTGCGGCCCTTGCGCTGATCTGCCGGGCGGATTCCGCTCCTTGGATGCTGTGATCGCCGAAGCACAGCGCGTACTTGTCGTCCTTGAACGCGCCGAAGGCCTCGTCGTAGCTCCTCCCCTGTGCAGAGCCCCAGCAGCGCTCCTGCAGCAGATCAGTCAGCAAAGGATAGGTTATGATCCCATCCTCGGCCAGCGCCTGTCCGACATAGCCGGTACTGAAGCGCTGCCGGTAGAGATTGCCGGAGAGGAGCAGGTCGGCGGTATTCCAATGCTCTTTGGCATAGGAGGCGATCTGTTCCGCGCGCTCCCTGAGTGCAGGGATGAAATCAGGGTCCGGCGTCCCCGGCAGGTTGCCCTGGACGATCCTCTGCTTGTTCTCGATCGTAGGGAGATGCCTGACCAGGAGCGCCTCGAACCCCTCTGGAGTTGTGTGCATAGGGCAAAGGATATTCCTGAGAATATAAATCTTTCGAAAATAACCACTAAATAGTGGTAATTCATCGGGATCCGCTCTCCCAACGGAGCAAAGCGTATTAATGGCGCAGCGCTACCCCCTCGGAATGCTGGTCTATACCCATAACGAGAAGGGCCCTGCAGAGGTCCGAAAAGAGCTCGAAGCCCTCCGTGAGGCCTTCCCGGACATGATCTTTCCCGAGCCGGAAAAGACCGGCACGCCAAAAGCGTCTTCTGGGGCTCTGCCGACAGGAAAAAGATGCAATGGATGCTCCAGCCTGGCCTGAAAGAGAATGCCTACGAAGGCTTCATGCCGGACATCCAGGTCTTCTACAACTACGGGCTTGCTGTCCTCAACCATCTCATCCTCCCTTCTGATTTCCATGAGCGGAATCCTATGCCGGCACCCGTGCTCCCGAAGAATCTCGAGGCGCTCAGGGTCTATTACGGCACCATGAACGCCACCATCCTGGAGACAAAGGCCGGGACCGTCACCCGCCTGAAAGAATTGGGTTACAGGATCAGCGCTGAGGAGTCAGGCGAAGCCTTCATCGACGACACCATAAAGCGGATCACCCCCGAGGATATCTTCTTCTCTGAATACAAGAAGGACCACCACGAGGAGATCCGCTCGGATCTTGAAGCCCTGCTCGCTCCGATCATGCATGCCAACAGGGACGTCGAGGCGTACCGCTTCGCTGTCTACTACCCTTCCTTCCCCTATCTGCTCGACGATAAGCCTATCGTCATGTATCACAAGTACAAGGAGCTCTTCTGGATGGAGACCTCGGCAGGTCTTGTCGATTTCGACGCCCTGGCGAGGAAGTACGAGACGCTGGACTCGCACTTGGCCATCGCCATCTCCTCAGAGGTCAGGATCAGACAGGCCCAAGTGGAGCGGAGGATCCGTAAGATGTACGAGGAAAAGCCAGAGGCCGTCGGCCTGCGTCATTTCAAGCCGGAAAAGCACATGATGATGATCGACTTCGCATCGAGGGAGAGGCTCAGGGCAGAGTTCAAGAAAAGAGGCGTTTCGTCGCTCGGGCAAGGCTTTTTCGTCGACTCGGGGAATTCGTATCACTTCTATTCAGGCGCTGCCCCGCTCGAAGCGGATGAGCTGCATGGTTTCTACGCCGAGATTGCACTCTCTGCTAGCGTAGGCAAGGACTGGCCGCGCCTTCAGGAAGAGCAGGGATTCTCGCTGCTCCGGGTCACGCCCTGCTCGGACAAGCCTTTCGCGCCGGAGATCGTGAAGAAAGAGGACCTCTGACCCCTGCGCTGATCATTTCCCGACGCGTTCCTTCAACCGCCTGACCTGGTCCCGGAGCGCTATCGCCCGCTCGAACTCGAGCTTATCGGCCGCCTCCTGCATCTCCGCCTCCAGGTTCACGATCAACGCCGGGATATCGGACTTCGGGATGTGCTTGGTGTCCTTGATGTCGGTCTGCTTCTCCTGCACCGCCTTGATGATGGTCTTTGGCGTGATGCCGTGCTCCTTGTTGAACGAGAGCTGCAGCTCGCGTCTCCGCTTCGTCTCTGCGAGCGCCTCCTTCATCGAGTCGGTCTCCTTGTCGGCGTACAGGACCACCTTCGAATTGACGTTACGCGCCGCGCGTCCGATGATCTGGATGAGGCTTCTGGCATCGCGCAGGAACCCTTCCTTGTCCGCGTCGAGGATGCCTATGAACCCTACCTCGGGGATATCGAGGCCCTCACGCAGCAGGTTGATCCCGACGAGCACGTCGAACCGGCCGAGACGCAGCTCCCGGATGATCTCTGTCCGTTCCAGGGTCTCGATCTCGGAATGCAGGTAGCGTGTCTTGACGCCCTTGCCTGCCAGGAACTCGGTCAGCTCTTCAGCCAGCTTTTTCGTAAGGGTAGTCAGGAGGATGCGGTCCCCACGCTTGACGGTCGCGGTGATCTCGGAGAGCACGTCCTGGATCTGCCCGGTGATCGGCCGGACCTCGACCACAGGATCCACCAGCCCTGTCGGTCGGATGATCTGCTCGACGACCTGCGTGGAGTGCGACAGCTCGTAGTCGCCCGGCGTCGCGGACACGAACACGACGTTCTTGAGATATTTCTCGAACTCGGGGAACTTGAGCGGGCGGTTGTCGAACGCGCTCGGCAGCCGGAAGCCGTACTGCACGAGCGCCTCCTTCCTCGACCGGTCGCCGTGGTACATGCCCCGCACCTGCGGCACGGTCTGGTGGCTCTCGTCGATGAAGAAGAGGAAGTCCTTCGGGAAATAGTCGAGCAGGCAGTAGGGCTTCTCCCCGGCCTTCCGGAAGTCGAAATGCCTCGAGTAGTTCTCTATCCCCTTGCAGCTGCCGGTCTCCTTGATCATCTCGAGGTCGAAGAGCGTGCGTTGCTTGAGACGGTGCGCCTCGATCATGCCCATCCCGGGAAGGGTCTCCTCAAGCTCCTCCCTTATGCTCACGATGGCCCGCTCCTGCACCTCCTCCGGCACGACGAAATGCCTTGCCGGATAGACGAAGAAGTAGGGCATCTCCTCACGGAGCTCTCCCGTGTTCTTGTCGATCTCCCTGATGCGCTCGATCTCGTCGCCGAACATCTCGACCCTGATGATCTGGTTGAAATACCCGGGTATGATGTCGATCGTATCTCCCTTCACCCGGAAGCGCCCGGGCATCAGCTCCGTGTCGTTCCTCTCGAACTGGATATCGACCAGCTTTGCGAGAATGTCGTTCCTCTTGATCGTCTGCCCGCGCTTGAGCTCGAACCCCATGCGCTGGAAGTTCTCGGGATTGCCCAGGCCGTAGATGCACGAGACAGAGGAGACGATGATCGTGTCCTTCCTCGAAAGCAGGGAGGCGGTCGCCGCCAGGCGCAGCTGCTCGATCTTGGGGTTGATCTGCGCGTCCTTCTCTATGTACATGTCCCGCTGCGGGATGTAGGACTCCGGCTGGTAATAGTCGTAGTAGGACACGAAATACTCCACCCTGTTCTCCGGGAAGAACTCGCGGAACTCGTTGTAGAGCTGTGCCGCGAGCGTCTTGTTGTGCGCGAGGACAAGGGTCGGCTTCTGGACCTTCGCGATCACGTTCGCCATGGAAAACGTCTTGCCAGATCCTGTCACCCCAAGCAGCGTCTGGAAGCGTTCCTTCTTCGAGAGCCCTGCGACCAGTCTCCTGATCGCTTCCGGCTGGCTGCCCCTCGGAGAGAAAGGTGCCTTGAGCTTGAAATCCATAGAAAAAGGAAAAGGTTAACCCCTATAAAAGGGTTGTGAGCCTCTGTCCTGTGGGCCTAATGCAGCCAGGACTGCTTTGCCTTCTTCTTCCACCAACGTCCCAGACCCCACCACTCGCCGACCGGCAGCTGCGTAAAGGCCAGGAGCACGAGCGCATAGATGAGATGCTCGTCGAGGAACGGGTTGCTGGAAGGGGGCAGCGCCGCGAGCCACATGAGGAACACGAGCAGCGCGCCTGAATATCCTCCCACCTTGACGCCTATGCCGGTGATGAGCGAGAGGCCTATCAGCAGGAGGCCGAGCATGAACAGCCAGTCGACAAAAGGGCCGGAGAGCGCCTGGAAAAAGGCAGCGAAGGGCCCCTGGGTCCCGTGCAGGAGGAACCCTGCCGTCGGCGATCCGCCGGCGATCCATGCCTTGTCCGGCGTCGTCGAGAAGCCGAGGCCGAAGAGCTTGTCCAGGAACGGCCAGAGGAACAGCCATCCCATCGCGATGCGCAAAATCCCGAATATACGTTGCGAGCAGTCCATAGGTCCCTCTTTGAGGAAGGTGATATTTAAATGTTGGGTCTTTTTTCGATTCACTACTTTCTAGTATGACGAAAACAAAACCTTAATGAATCTCCATGCATGCACTCCACGCATGGGCGATCCCTATTTCGTCGAAGGGCCTGAAATCCGCCATTACGATTACAACGGCGTCTCGCTCGACATAGAAGTGAATAAGGACGTCTTCCCTCCTCCGGAGGAGCCGCCCATAACCATGCGCAACATGCGCGTGGAGGAAGGCGAGACCGTCATCGACATCGGGACCGGCTCAGGCATACTCGCCGCCTACGCGGCGAAGCTGGGAGGCATCGTCTCAGCGACTGATCTCGATTGGGGTGTGCTCGGCCAGGCAAGGGACAATGCCTCCAGGAACGGCGTCCATCTGGACTATGGGGTAGGCAAGTATTTCGCCGGTTTCTCCGGGAAGTTCGACGTCATCGTCGCGAACCTCGCCCAGACGATCATGCCTCCCGGCTCTCTTGAGGCGCTTGGCCATCGCCTCTATGCGAGCGTCGACGGCGGACCGATGGGCAACAGGAACGTGCTCGGCCTGCTCTCCCTTGCCCATAGCCACATGGACGGGGACTCGCGCATGTATATCAATGTCTATTCCCTCTCCGACTACAACACGACCATCAATACCATGCTCGAGCACTATGAGGCAAAGCTCATCGGTGAGCAGGAAGAGCCGGTGAAAGGCTTCGTCTCAAGGGACATGCATTTCTACATACCGCTCCTCCATGAAGGCATCGTCAGCATCTTCGAGCAGAAGGGGCAATGGATGGCGCAGCAGCGGCTCTACGAGCTCAAACTCAAGTGATCTCACTCCTCTCCCAGGAACTTCTTCTTCCGGACCAGCTTCTGGTACGTGATCGCGAACCTATGCGCCTCGTCGCGTATCGCCTGCAATAGCTGCACCGCCTTCTCCCGCGTCCCGAACCGGTAGGGTATGCTGCGTCCGGGCACATAGACCTCCTCGAACCTCTTGGCCAGCGATATTATCGGAAGCCGCACGCCGAGTGAGGCCAGGGCCCGCATCGCCGCCTGCAATTGCCCCATGCCTCCGTCGATGACGACGAGGTCGGGCAGCTGGCCGTTCTCGGCCAGGAGACGCCTATAGCGCCGGGTCACCACTTCCTCCATCGAGGCGAAATCGTCCACGCCGGCGACGGTCCGTATCCGGAACCGCCGGTACTCGCTCTTGAAGGGCTTGCCCATGCGGAACTGCACCATCGACGCGACCGTGCCCGTGCCTGAAAGGTGGGAGATGTCGAAGCACTCCATCACCCTGGGCAACTCGTGCAGGCGCAGCTTCTGCTGCAGGTCCTCGAGCTTGGCAAGCTCCCCGAAGAACGTCACCTCGATGTTTCTGTCCACCAGGTCAAGAAGCTGCTTCTTCGGCCCGATCTTCGGGATAGTGACCGACACCTTCCTCTCACGCGACAGGAACGCGGCAACATCATCGCCGACAGGCTCGGGCACGAGGATGGACTTGGGGATAGGCGACTCGCTGTAGTACTGCACCAGGAACTCCTCGAGGAAGTCAGGACCGAGAGGGAAGCTGAACTCCTGCTTGTCCGCTAAAGTGCCCTGGTAGACGTGGAACAGCATCAGGTAGACCTGGCCGTCCTTGACGCGATAGTTGATGATGTCCTCGTTGTGCGCTACCTTCCTCTGTATCTTCTGGTGCTCGGCCAGGCGTTCGAGGGCGTTGATCTGGTTTCGAAGGGGCAATGCCTGCTCGTAGCGCTCCTCCTTCGCGTGCTGCTTCATCTCCGAGGCGAGCTTGGCGAGCACCTGCCTGGTATGGCCGGAGAGCACGGCAGAGGCGTCCGCCACCTGCTTCCCATATTCCTCTTTTGAGACGTTGCCTATGCACGGCGCGGTGCACAGCCCCAGGTGGTAGCGCAGGCACGCGCGCTTGGGCAGCCTCCTGCATGTCCTGATCCGGAAGATACGCTGCATGGCCTTCTTGATCTCATCACGCTCCTGCCCGGAGACGAACGGCCCGAAATACTCACCCTTAGTGCGCTTCGCCCTCGCGATAATCAGGCGCGGGAACTCCTCTGCCGTCAGCTCGAGGAACGCGTAGCTCTTCGCGTCCTTGAGGTTGATGTTGTACCTGGGCTGGTGCCGCTTGATCAGGGTGTTCTCCAGCAAGAGGGCCTCTACTTCGCTGTCCGTCACGATGAACGACACGCCGTCGATGTGCGATACGAGAGCGGAGGTCTTGCCGTCGTGATGGTTCTTCTGGAAGTAGCTCAATACCCTTCTCTTGAGCACCTTGGCCTTGCCTACGTAGATGATCACGCCGGTGCTGTCCTTGAAGAGATAGCACCCGGGGCTCTCAGGGATCGTCGGCAGGGGTATCATCGGGAAAGCAGGGGTTTAAGGAACTGCCCGGTATAACTCTTTTTCTGTTTTACGATCTCCTCGGGCGTGCCGACCGCTATGACCTCCCCGCCGGCGTCTCCTCCTTCTGGCCCGAGATCGATGATGTGGTCCGCGGACTTGATCACGTCCAGGTTATGCTCTATGACCACGACCGAGTTCCCCTTCTCGACCAGGTCGTTCAGGACGGAGATCAGCTTCTTGATGTCGTGGAAATGCAGGCCGGTCGTCGGCTCGTCCAGCAGGTACAGGGTGTTCCCCGTCGCCTTCTTGGAAAGCTCCCTGGTCAGCTTGATGCGCTGCGCCTCTCCGCCCGAAAGCGTCGTCGAGCTCTGCCCCAGTTTCACGTACGAGAGCCCAACCTGAGGCAGCGTCTCGAGCGTCGTGCGCACGGAGGGCACGTTCTCGAAGAGCGCCAAAGCCTCTTCGACGCTCATCGAAAGGACGTCGGCGATCGACTTGCCCTTGTATTTGATCTCGAGCGTCTCCCTGTTGTAGCGCGTGCCCTTGCATTCCTCGCACGCGATATAGACGTCAGGCAGGAAGTTCATCTCTATTTTTATCACGCCGTCGCCCTGGCAGGCCTCGCAGCGTCCGCCCTTGACGTTGAAGCTGAAGCGTCCCGGCTTGTACCCGCGCATCTTCGCGTCCTGCGTCTCGGCGAACAGCTTCCTGATCTCGTCGAAGGTCTTGGTATAGGTAGCCGGGTTGCTCCGCGGGGTCTTGCCGATGGGGCTCTGGTCGATCACGATGACCTTGTCCACCTCCGACGGGACAACCATGGCCTTATGCTTCCCTGGGAGTTCGCGTGAGCCGTGTAGCTTCTGCATCATCGCCTTGTAGAGTATCTCGTAGATCAGCGTGGACTTGCCTGAGCCAGACACCCCTGTCACGAGCGTGAGCACCCCGAGCGGTATCTCCACGTCCACGGCTTTGAGGTTGTGCTCCTCTGCGCCCCTGATCCTTATCGCGCCGGAACTCTTCCTGCGTCTCTTCGGCACCGGGATGGAGAGCTTCCTCGACAGGTACTGCCCGGTAAGGGACTTCGGGTCCGCCGCCACTTCGGCCGGCGTCCCGTGCGATACGATTCTCCCGCCGTGGATCCCTGCTCCAGGACCCATGTCCACCAGGTAGTCCGCGGCGAGCATGGTGTCCTCGTCATGCTCGACGACGATCAGCGTGTTGCCGAGGTCGCGGAGATGCTTGAGCGTCTCGACGAGCTTGTGGTTGTCGCGCTGGTGCAGCCCGATTGATGGCTCGTCCAGCACATAGAGCACCCCCATCAGGTTCGCCCCTATCTGTGTCGCAAGGCGTATCCGCTGCGCCTCTCCTCCGGACAGCGTCCCTGCAGAGCGCGACAGCGTCAGGTAGTTCAGGCCAACCTGATCCAGGAACGTCAGGCGTGCGACGATCTCCTTGAGGACCTGGCGCGCTATCTCCGCGTCCTTTGGGGAGAGCTTGAGCGTCCTGAAGAAGTGCAGCGCCGAGGCGATCGACAGGTCCGTCACCTCGACGATCGAGTGTTCGGCGACCTTCACGGCAAGTATCTTCCTCTTCAGGCGCTTGCCCTCGCAGGCTGGGCAGGGCAGGATGCGCATGAACTTCTCCAGCTCCCCGCGGCGGTACTCCGATTCCGTCTGGTGGTAGAGCCGCTCGGACTGCGGTATGATCCCCTCCCAGCTGCCGGTATGGCTCCAGCTCGAGTCGGCCGAGGCCATCCTGAAGCGTATCTCGTCGTCTGTCCCGTACATGAGGATACGGTACTGCTTCTTGGAAAGGCTCTTGATCGGGGTGAAGATATCGAATCCCGCGTGCTTGGCGACCGCCCCTAGATACTGCGTCCGCCATCCGTCCACCATGTTGCGGTAGATCTTCACCGCACCGTCGGCGATCGAGAGCTCCTTGTCCGGGATGATGAGGTCCTCGTCGAACTCCATCCTGATGCCCAGGCCGTTGCACGTCTCGCAGGCCCCGAACGGGCTGTTGAACGAGAACATCCTCGGCTGCAGCTCCTCGAAGGCGAGGCCGCAGACAGGGCACGCGAGCTTGGCGGAATAGGTCGTGTCCTCCTTCCCGTCCGAGACAAGGATCAGCCCCTCGGTCTGCGCC
>JBJKRA010000009.1:0-6524 GCA_046704905.1 Candidatus Woesearchaeota archaeon | reverse complement strand
GCTTTCCTGACAGCGTGGTCAGTGCCGTCCCTTCCGGCGCGAGATTGCCATGACCGGCCTTTGCGATCGCCTCGCCGGCGTACAGGAGCGTGTAGTTGAGGCCGTAGGCGGTGCTGTCCCCGAGGTTCGTCGCGTTCGCCGACAGCGAGACCGCCGTATGGTTCGCCGCGTTCACCGCGGTGAGCTGGAAGGTCTGCTGCAGGGTGATCGTGCCGGCGAGGGCAGGAGAGGCCGCAGCAAGGAGGACGATGAGGAAGAGCAGGGCAGGAAGGACGCGCATGATGGGAGAGCGTGCAGCCGCGCTTGTTTTTAAAGCTTCCCCTCCTCCCTTCCGGAACCCCAAAAACATTATAAAGGAGCAGGGGCACTGCCAGAGCCATGGATACGGTCGCGATCAAGGCGCAGATGCTCTCCATTCTCCAGGAGCGCGGCCCCTCGCTGCCCAAGGACGTCGCCGCAGGCCTGGCCGAAAAGGTGGACACCATCCTCGCCGGCGCCCTCCTCGCAGAGCTCGTCGAGCAGAAGAAGGTCCTCATGAGCGCGCTGAAGGTCGGCGGCTCGCCGCTCTACTACCTGCCGGCGGGCGAGGCAAGGCTCACCGGATTCGCGGACAGGCTGCACGGCCCGGAGAAGGACGCCTACGCCATGCTCAAAGATGCAGGCGTGCTCGCCGAGGACGCGCTCCAGCCCGCCATCAGGGTCGCGCTCGCCAGGCTGAGGGATTTCGCGAAAAGGATAGAGATCAGCTACCAGGGCAGGCGTGCCTATTTCTGGCGCTGGTACCTGCTCACGCCCGAAGAGACGAAAGACAGGGTCAAGGCCCTCCTTACGCCGGCAGAAGAGGAAGCGGAGAAGAGGGAGGAGGAGCCCCCTGCAGAAGAGGAGGCCGAAGAAAGGCCCGCGGACGAGCAGGCAGTGGCGCGGCAAGAAGCGCAGGAGGACCCGGAAGAGGAGAAGCCGGAGGGCAAAGAGGAAGAGCCGAAGGGAAGGGGACAGGAGCCAAGACCCCAACCTCAGAAGCCGAAAGGAGAGGCGCAGGAGACCATCGCCGAGCCATCCCATTCCGAGATCCCGCTCATAGGACGCCTGCGCGCGAAGGGCATCAGGGTCGACCAGTACAGGATCATCAACAGGAAGAAGGACCTCATGCTTATGGCAGAGGTGCCCAGCGAGCTCGGCATGCTGAAAGCCATCATAGTCTACAAGGCGAAGAAGGTGACGGACGCGGACCTCACCGAGGTGATGGGGCTGCGCGACGGAGAGCGCCTCACCGTCCTCCTCTGCAGGGACATCGGGAAGAAGGCGAGGGACAGCGCCGCGAAGCTCGGCCTTGTCGTGCGCACGCAAGAGGAGCTCTAGATGGGGACGGCGATCGGCGACCTGGTGGAAAAGCACCCTGCGACGCTCGAGGACTTCTCGAGGAAGCGCATCGCCATAGACGCCTTCAACACGCTCTACCAGTTCCTCTCCACCATGCGCGGCGCCGACGGCAGCCTGCTCATGGACCACCGCGGCAACGTCACGAGCCATCTCAACGGCCTGTTCTCCCGCGGCATCGCGATGCTTGCCAAGGGCATCCGTCCGGCGTTCGTCTTCGACGGGAAGCCTCCCGAGCTCAAGGCGGAGGAGCGCGAACGGAGACGTGCGGTCAAGGAGCAGGCGCGCGTACAGTACGAGGAGGCGAAAGAGAGGGAGGACACCGAAGCGATGGCACGCTTCGCCGCAAGGACGGCGGTCATCACCCCGCAGATCATCGACGACAGCAGGAAGCTCCTGAGACTCCTCGGCATCCCTACGGTAGATGCGCCCTCCGAGGGCGAGGCGCAGGCCGCCTTCATGCAGAAGAGGGGGGATGTCGACTTCATCGCCTCGCAGGACTACGACAGCCTCCTCTTCGGCGCCGAGGAGCTCGTCCGCTACTTGGCCGTAAGCCCTCGGAAGAAGCAGGCGAACACCCTGCGCTACGAGCGCCTCCAGCCCGAGATCATACGCCTGCGCGAGGTCCTAGCGAAGCTGGAGGTCACGCATGAACAGCTCATCTGCCTCGGCATGCTCGTCGGCACGGACTTCAACCGCGGCGGGATAAAGGGTCTCGGCCCGAAGAAGGCGCTCAAGCTCGTAACGGAGCACAAGGACCCGGAAGCCATCTTCGCCGCGGCGAAGTGGGACGATGCCTTCTGCTACCCCTGGAAGGAGGTCTATAGGATATTCGCCGACATCCCCGCGACAGAGGACTATGCCCTGGAATGGAAAGACGCGGACAAGGAGGGGGTCATGCGCTTCCTCTGCGACGAGCGCGACTTCGCAAGGGAGCGGGTGGAACGCGAACTAGGACGCCTCGCAGAAGCGGCCGAGTCGAAGAAGCAGAAAGGACTGTCCGACTTCTTCTGAAGACATTCCTGATGCAGAGAGAGAAAGCAGTCTTGCCGATTTCTGTCCGATGTGAGCATCAATAACGTGAAGGCGGTATAGGGAACGCAAAGAGGCAGGAAAGGGGACGGTTCATGCCCTTCGGGTATCCAAACGGGAAAGGAGGCCGATAGGATTGCACTGACAGGCCTGAACCGATGCTCGCCGACACAACCGCTCAGAGTCGCGTGCAAAAGCGGCAGGTATAAATAGGGTATCCCAAGAAAAATACCCCATGCTCTGGTACCTCCTCGCTCTCGGCGCCGCCCTCTTCTATGCCCTGCGGGACATCGCCAAGAAACGGCTGCTCCAGAAGGAATCCACCATAGAGCTCCTTGTCCATGTCTACCTCATCATCTTCGTCATCGCTGCGCTCGCGGCATCGGACTTCTCCCTGTCCGCGAAGGCGATCATGCCGCTCTTCCTGCGCTCGCTCTTCTTCGCCGTGGGCACGCACCTGTTCACCAAGGCGCTCCACCACGGCGAGATTTCGAGCGTCGGGCCCCTGATGAACCTGAGCCCCCTGGTGCTGCTCATCCTCGCGTCCTTCGTCGCCCCGGAGCCCGTCACGGTCTGGACGCTCGCCGGCATCCTGCTGACGGCAGTAGGCGCATACGTCCTCCTGATAGGGAAGCACATCCCGAGCATAGGCTCCTTCAGGAGCAGGTACGTCGCATATGTCGCCCTGTCGCTGCTGGCCTTCAGCGCGAGCGCCATCCTCACCAAGGAGACGCTCGCTCTCCTGCCGCTTCGCACCTTCTATTTCTACACGACGGCGATCGTGCTCTGCTACTTCTCGGCGGTCTACCTCTTCGGCCACAGGAGCATACAGCGCTGGACGCTCGACTATGAGCGCGACCTAGGCAGCATCCTCATCATAGCCGTCCTCACGTACGCCACCTTATACCTCTACTACCAGGCGCTCGCCGTGCCGACGGCGCTCGTCATACTGGTCATCCCGCTCATGCGCACCTCGACGCTGATCGAGGTGGCGCTCGGCGGCAAGCTCTTCCACGACGGGGAAATGAGGAGGAAGATCGCCGCTACCATAGTCATGCTCGTCGGCGCGACGCTCATAATAGTAGGATAGGTGATACTGATGGACGAGATAGAAGTGAAGGTACTGGAAGTGGACAAGGAAGAGATCAGGAAGAAACTCGTGGCGCTCGGTGCTGAACTGATATTCGACGGAGAGCTCGACGCCGTCTACTACCATATCCCTAACGACAAGGACGCCTTCCGGGTACGTGTCGAAGGCGACGAGGCGTTCATGGACTACAAGGTAAAGATTGAGAACGCAGAAGCCAAGGAGATGGAAGAGCTTCGGGTAAAGATAAGCGACGCAGAGACCATGCGAAAGATCCTTTCTCTGCTTGGCTACAGGCAGCGCCTGCGCCTGCAGAAGCATCGTACGAGCTACCGCCTGGACGACGCGCGTATCGAGATCGAGACCCTCAAAGCCGGCTATGAAGGCGTCCCGCCCTTCATCGAGATCGAGGCGCCGAACGTCGGATCGATAAGGAAGGCCGCGGAGAAGCTCGGTATCAAAGAAGAGCAGTTCTTCCGCCACGGCACGGTGAAGTTGCTGCACAAGTACGGAAAGAAGGTCGAGTGAAGGATCAATCTCACCTTATGCTAAAGAAGGACCTAATTTTTGTCCAGAGGGATAATCGTTGATTTTGAACAGATTCCCCATTGAAATGACCTTGAAGCAGCGACATAGTTCTTTTCAAGGTTTCCTTATTTTTAGCCTGCGACCTGAAAAGCATCTTTCGCTGCAGGAAATCATACTCACGAAGGATTAGGCCATTCTTTAAGAGAGTGACTCTTGCAACAGTGTATCTGAACTTAGGACTGTGCTTTCGTTGGATGTAGGATTTCACCTGCATAAACTTATCATAGGAGAGTCCCATGGCGATAGTCGCATGAAAGCTGAACTTCCGCTGGTAATCAAAGGTTTGCATATCAGAGAAAAGGCGAATCTCCCGTGAGAGGGACCATCGGAAAAGATCTAGTTCCCTATCAGGATTAATCTTAAGGAAAAGGACTTTATTCTCTTCGAAGGTGTCAAAGCCATCGACAGAGAATGACATCAAGGGGAAGTTAGAACAGAGTTTCGAAAATACATGCAAAAGCTGCCGTTCGTGTAGAGTAAGCAAAGGGCCGACTAAAGTGACGTGAGGGACGGGTCTTTTTTCCTTGGCCTTGTCAAGTTTACATCTTCTGTCGACTTCCCAGATCAACTTCCTTATTTCGGATTTGGCCTTCCCCTGGAACCTGAACTCGACAAGATAATGAGTCATCAGGTTAGAAGCTCCTGACGGATGAGCATATGAACCTTTCGGTTCCTGGGAACAAGAGAGCTCACGCTACCTCTCCATAAACAGACAGAAAGAGCATAGAGAGCTCTCGCTATTCTCTAAAGCAGAAGACAGCGCGAAAAAGAGCTCTCGCTACCTTCTCTAAAAGCAGACAGCATAAAACAAAGCAGTCGTTAGCAGAAAAACTCGGCATCAGGGAGGAGCAGTTCTTCCGCCACGGCACGGTCAGCCTCCTCAAGAAGTACAACCAGAAGGTCGAGTGAGAGTGAAATGGTAAACAGAATTAAATTAAATTCATAAGCACATTTTCTATTTGGCCATATTCTTTTGAATTAAGCAAATAATAATGATTGTTAATGAGAGCAATCTTACGCAAATCACCATCTAACTCGAACAATGCAAATAGACCTTTTTTTGCTTTTACCTGCACAAATCGTTTTTTGTCATTCAAAAAAAGGAGAATAATCTCTAAAAAGTTTTCCTTCGAGATCTCATCTAAATAATCTTCCTCATACTTGTTGTAACTCAAAGAAAAAGTCTGATCGAAATATTCTCCCATCTTCTTTGAATATGGTCTACCTGAAATGAGCAAAGAGAAATATATAGTCCCAGCAACTATGATAATGAATTTAAAGATCTCAAAAAAAACGTTGTCAAAAAAATCTGTCCTCGTTCCAAATGGATAGATGGTCCCATGGGTATTTGAAAAGTAGAGATTAAAATATTCCATAAAAGAAACGTGAGTGTTATTAGAGAGCTGCTGGTTAATTGAATAATAATTAAAGATGTGAGGCACGAAAAAAAGGACTAAACCTGAGATTAAACCAATCACGAGAGCATACCGAAAATCATACAGATGAAATGTTTTTGAAATTAAAAAGAACAGGCCAAAGAACAAAAGAATCTTGATAAGAGAAAAAGAAAGGACTAACTCAAAAGGTAGCAAATAGAAAAAGTAGCTGATTGCATACGCACTAAAAACCATGATTAAGGCAGCATATAAGACATCCAAAGAAAATTTTTGTTTTTCATTCTGAAAAACTTCCATCACTCAAGATTGAGTGAATGAATTTATAAAATTTTTCATAATTCATACAAAATACCCATATATTCGAGATAAAAAAAGCCATCCTAATATTAAGTTTTAAGATTACGAAAGGACTGCTTTGAACAATTCTCCAAGTTTTGCACCAATAAAGGAAATTTCAGCTTTGCGTACAAGAATAGAGTTGCAGCGCTCACGCATTCCTTCTCCATAAGCAGACAGCGCAAAGAGAGCTCACTCTATCCTGTAAAAAGGACAGCGTAGAACAAAGCTCACGCTATCTCTCACAGTCATCAAAAAAAGAAAAAAAGGGGAAAAAAATGATGGCCATGCATAGGTTGTTGGAAGAGATACAAAGGTTGGAACGTTTGGTAACCGCATGCTGAACGTCTCGTTACCTTGACGCTTACACACCGGTCCCATCAAACCCGTCTTCTACGGGCATTCCATGAGTGTCTCTTTTAGAGGGAGGCTTCGTGCTTAGATGCTTTCAGCACTTATCCCGATAAGGCGTAGCTGCCCGGCACTACCTTGGAAGATAACCGGTAAACCAGAGGCCTCGGACCCTCGTTCCTCTCGTACTAAAAGGTCCTTCCTCGCAGACACTCGACATTTCCAGTAGATATCAAACAAACTGCCTCACAGCGTTCTGAACCCAGCTCACGATCCCTTTTAATGGGTGAACACCCCCACCCTTGGCCGCTTCTGCACGGCCAGGATAGGAAGAGCCGACATCGATGTAGCAAGCC
>JBJKRA010000008.1:0-3677 GCA_046704905.1 Candidatus Woesearchaeota archaeon | reverse complement strand
TCTATGGGGTGCTCGATGGCCTCAAGGAGTCCGACCCGAGGATCGGCGACAACACCGAGAGCTACGTGTACGCGCGCGGGCTGATCGAGATCTTCAAGGTGGCGAAAGTGTTCGGCGACGCCCAGATAGGGACCTTCCTCGGCCTGGGCGGGGCAGGGGACCTTCTCGTCACGTGCAGTTCGGTCCACGGCCGCAACCGCAGGTTCGGCTACGAGCTCGTGAAGAAGCGGCTGCTCGAGAAGCATGAGGATCTCGATGCGGTGCTCAAGGCGATCGATTACCTGCCGGAAGGCGCGTACGCCATCCGCCATGTCATGCAGCTCGAGGAGGTCCAGGACCTGCACATCCCGCTGATCGACACCTTGTGGAAGATCCTCTCCAAGGAGATGAGCCCGAAAGACGCTATCGAGGCGTATCTGACTACGCCGATTACGCACGAGGAGCACGCATGAGACTCCCTCTCTGGTACTTCTTTACCGCCGGCGTCTTCATCTGCTACGGCTGGTTCAGCATCCTGTCGCAGGAGTTCTCTTCGGATGTGGTGTTCCTGCACCAGATGAATATCGTGAATCTTTATGTTACGCTCTCTTGGGTGCTGTTCAACCTCTGCATCGCCGGGTATGGGCTGTACCAGAAGGTCTCCGGGCTGGAGCTGGCCGTGCCGTTCTATTATTTCTTCCTGAACGTGGCGAACACGTTCGTCATCTACATGACTATTTTGAAAGGCGTGTGGGCCATCCCGTTCGTGTATTTCTTTGTCGTGGCGCTGGTGACGAAATCGGCTGAGACGGTCGTCATACCGTGGATCATCGTTTCGAGGCTTAGAAGGCAGCAAAAGGCTTAAAAAGGGTTTAGCATTCCCCTTGGACATTCGCCCCTGTAGTTTAGCTTGGATAAAATTGGGCCCTGCGGAGGCTCAGCCCCGGGTTCGAATCCCGGCGGGGGCATACCTTCTTTTCATAGGTCCGGTGACTACTTTATACATATTTTGTAGTCACCTAGACAAAAAGTATTTAAATTTGTAGTCACCTACTCTACCGGATGCATCTGGAGATCAGGACGGAAGGGAAGAGGAAGAAGTATTATCTTTCGCATTCCCACCGGGAAGGCAAGAAGGTCCATAAGTTCAGGAAGTATCTGGGTCAGGACCTCAAGCCGGCGCTTCTCGAAGAACGCAGGTGTATAGCGGAAAAACTGATCCTTGAAGAGATCCATAAGTACAATATCATCAATGATCCGCTCCAGGTCCAGCTCTCCCAAAAGGAGATCGAAGGGATCAAGAGGCTCCAGGCACAGATCCCATTGAAGATCTCGCATCTGTCAAAAGAGGATTGGGAAGCCTTCTCAAGGATATTCACCTATAATACCAATGCCATCGAGGGAAGCAAACTGAACGCTAAAGAAGTGAATGAACTTCTGGAAAAGGACAGGTGGCCTGACAAGTCCAAGGAGGATATCGCTGAAGCGTTCGGGGTTGACGAGGCGGTAAGCTACATACGGACGACCGGAGAGCACATCAGCATCCCGCTTATCAAGAGGATCCATAAGACCGTATTCAGGAACTCCAAGCCCTTTGCAGGACAATTACGAAAGAGGGGTGAGGAGGTCGTCGTCATGGGCTCCGGGGGGACGATTGTCCATGAGGGCGCGCCGCAGGCGCGGATCCATTCCCTGCTGAGGAAACTGGTTGGATGGTATGAAGAGAACAAGGACCGCTATCCCGCGCTGGTGCTCGGGGCGGTAGTGCACAACCAATTCGAGAATATCCATCCGTTCAGGGATGGGAACGGCAGGGTAGGAAGGATCCTTCTCAACAATATCTTCATTAAGCATGGTCTCCCTCCGATAAATATCGACTTTAAGAACAGGATCGAATATTACGAATCGCTGCAGGAGTACGAAAGGGACCATAACCTCAAACCGACGATCGCGTTGTACATGAAAGAGTATACCTCCCTGAAGAGGCAATTGACCGAGCGCAAGAAGAAGTAGGGATGCCCGGCCTGTGGAGACGGGAAAGTTCTTAAATCCGGAAGGTTCTGCTGACCGCATGAAGGCTACCCTGCTCGGCACGGGAGGCGCGTTCGGCGTCCCTGTCTGGAACTGCGGCTGCGAGGTCTGCAGGCTCTCTAAGACCTCGGAGAAGGACCGGAGGCTCCGGCCCATCCTGCTGGTCGAGACGGAGGGCAAGCGGATCATCGTGGACGCGGGCCCTGATTTCCGTCAACAGATGCTCCGGTACGGTGTGGGGGCTCTTGATTTGGTCCTCATAACGCATTCCCACCAGGACCATGTCGCCTCGCTCCCTGAGCTGCGGTTCGCCGGGGATGCCCCTGTGGAGGCGCCTGCCGATGTGCTCGAGCGCCTTCGGGTCTTGCGTGCCGACGCGTTCGAATACCTTGCCGCGAGGAACCCGATGCTACGCGTCCGGGCGTTTTCTTCCCGTAAGGTCGGTGGGGTCTTGATCGATTCGATCAAGGTGAGGCACCCGAAGGACTACGGCATCGGCGACGAGCCGTGCTACGGCTATGTCTTTTCTGCTAAGGGCTTCAAGCTCGCCTACATCGTGGACTACGACAGCGTCGTCGAGATAGAGAAGCTCAAAGGTCTCGATGTCCTCATCTGCGACGGCACCTTCATGAAGCGGAAGGTCGGGCATGCGGGGGTCGAAGGGGCCATCGAGCTGTACCGGCAGGTGAAGCCGAAGCGGATGGTCCTGACGCACATGACCGACCAGAACCTGTCGCATGACGCGCTTTTTGAATATTGCAGGAAGTTCGGGAAGATCGAGCCGGCGTACGACGGGATGGTGATTGAGGGATAAGCGTGGTTCTTCCGCTAAACCCCGCAATCGACCCTTCCTCCTACGACTACCTCTGGTCCGACTACGACGTGTCCTATCTCTTCACGTCGTGCTACCTGTTCCCGGCGCTGCGGGAGACCGACATCGTCCTCTGCTACGACCACGAGCAAAAAGAGCTCCTCTTCTTCCTCAATAAGGAGGATCGGAAAGCGCTCTCCGCCTACACGCATTCCCTCTTCAAGGACAAGTTCGAGGAGTGGAAGGTGTCCTTTGCGTATCACCTAGGGCAGGGGAAAGCATTGGAAGCGAAAGACAAAGGACCGGTAGCAGAAGCGATAACGAAGCGGGCCATGCTCTTTCAGGCCCTAGCCAACGACTACTTCTTCTCCGAGTTCTTCTGCATGGACGAGGTAGACAAGGATAGTACATTAAGAGAAAAGGCAGAGGAGATGGGAAAGCTCAGGATAGAAGCGCGCACCGTCCTCAACACGTACTACGACAGCAAGCAGGTCTTTGCCCCCTATCTCAAAGCGTTGAAAGAGCAGACGAAAAGAGACGATCTTGCCTGGCTCTCGTACGACGAGCTCATCGCGCTCGCACAAAATAAAGAAGTCCCCCTCTCAGAAAGGCAGCACCAGGACTGGCTCCTCGTCAAAGCGAACGGTTGGGAGCCTATCGTAGGAGAGGAAGCCACAAAGGCAAGAAAGGCCTTTGCGGAAAAGCTCTTCTCCAAAGACATCAAGGAGCTCAAAGGGATGGGCGTCTCGAAAGGTATCTACAAAGGGAAAGTCAAAGTCCTCCGCACGGTCTTCTCAAAGAACGTAGAAGAAGAGATCAGCAAAGTAGAGAAAGGCGATATCCTGGTAGCCGCGAC
>JBJKRA010000007.1:0-3887 GCA_046704905.1 Candidatus Woesearchaeota archaeon | reverse complement strand
ACTACGTCCTGACGACAAGAGAGCTCGGAAGGATGATAACGGACGCCGGGATAGATTTCCAGGGCCTCGGCGACGAGTGGTACGACAAGCTTATGGGCTCGTCATCCGGCGCGGGCGCGATATTCGGCGCCACCGGCGGGGTGATGGAGGCCGCGCTCAGGACCGCTGCGGACGTGCTCGAGGGCAAGGACCTGGAGAGGATCGAGTACACGGAAGTGCGGGGAGAGAAAGGGATAAAGGAGTCGAGCGTGGAGATCGGCGGCATGACCCTCAATGTTGCGGTCGCCCACGGCCTCGGGAACGCGAGGAGGCTCCTCGAGATGGTCAGGAGAGAGCCCTCGAGATACCAGTTCGTCGAGATAATGGGATGCGAGGGTGGCTGCATCGGCGGTGGCGGCCAGCCTGCGCCGACGACGAAGGAGCTCAGGAGGAGACGGGCAGAGGCCCTCTACCGGCAGGATAGGGATCTCGCGCTCAGGAAATCGCACAAGAACCCCGAGGTCATCATGCTCTACGAGAGCTTTCTCGGCGGGCACGGGTCGGAGAAGGCGCATGCGCTGCTCCATACGGGATATACGGAGCGGACAGCGTTCGGCAGCAGATAGATTTCTTCACGCCTTTGCCGCTTTCGCCTTCAGGTTGATGAGCCTTGATGCTCCGATAGCGACGAAGCCTCCTATGAGCGCGGTCACCAGCTGCATCCAGCCCATCGCCGTCAGGAAGACGGCAGGTATGACCCCTGTGCTGAAAAGGGCGAATGCGGCGAGGAACAGCAGCGCGGCCTTGAGCGCAGCAGACATTATGATCGACAGGGACCAGTGCACCTTCCTGAAGGACAGGTACCGGTGGCCGTACGCGAACAGGGCGTTGCCTATCCAGATGAAGGGTATCAGGTAGACGAGGAAAACGGTGAACGGGCCGAAGATCAGCCCTGCGAGCGTGACCGCGATGCTCGGGAGCAGTATCACCGGGAGGAGCTTGTACCCCTTCAGGTAGGAGGATCCCAGTATCAGCGCGGCGTTGACGATGACCCCGACGACGATCTGCGGATGCGCCAGGAAGAACGGCACGAAGAAGGCGAGAGCGGAATAGATGAGCATGTGGATGTTCTCGGCCGCATTCTCGAGATTGAACAGGCTTTCAAAGTACGTTTCGGAGTAGTAGTTCGTGGCCATGCTGCTCTCCCGGTGGAAGCTTGCTTATAAAATTTTTGTCCGCAGGAGCCAGCGAGGCCGCCGGTTCCCTCCGATTCCGGGCCGGTGTCTCTATCGGACTAGCGGCGTGATCGTCTGGCCGAAGAGCGCAGAAGCCTTCTTCGTGTAGGCGACGATGTTCTTCTTGAAGTAGGGGGGTTTCTGGCGCTGGATGTGGCCTATCACGTAGTACGCCGTCGCCATGAGCGTGGCGTAGGACGCGCCCTTGGGCAGGGGCACGTTGAAGCGCCTCGTCCCGAACGTCCTATTCTCGTAGCCGAAGCTGATGAACAGCTCCTTGTCGGAAGGCACGACGGTCTTGGCATGCTTGGTCTGCTCGGGCGTGAACACCCTGCCGTTGACCATCGGGCCGAACAGCTCGTCGAACTTCGTCACGAACATCTCGCGGATTGCGTCGAACTCCTCAGGCACGAGGAGGTAGAACGCATCGTACTTCCCGATATCCTTGGGGATGCTCTTCTCCATCCTCTTCAGGTGCGCGATGATTTCCCTCGGGTCCTCCTTCGTCCTGGCCATGAGCATGCCCATGTACGTCGAGGTGTTGTAGGTGTAGGGCTCGGCCTGCTTGGGGAAGACGTAGGTCACGGTAGCGTACTTCGCCGCCGGCGCGTCCGGATTGTTCGTGATGAGCCGCACCTCCTTGCCGCGCCTGCGCACCTCTCTGGCGATGATCGGCGCATGCTTGCCCCCTGACGCCGAGAAGAGCACGCACCCGTCGATGGCCCTGACCGCCTTGAGCTTTTCCAGATAGCTTCCCTCGTCCGCATAGACCGCGTCCTTATCCTCGAACAGTATCCTGCCGGTGACAGCGGCGTTCCCGCTGCCGACGACAAGGGGTCTTTTGTACGGACCCAGCGAGAGGCGCGGGAGCTTCTCCTTGGAGAAGAGTTCGAGAGCGGAAAGGACGCAGGAGTCGAGATCGACGAGTTCAGGGGAAGCCAAGGGTATCACCGGAGAGATCCTGGTAGCTGCTCCGATTTAAAGCTTTTGGATCAGAGACCCTGCAGTTCGCAGAGCTGGCGCAGGGTGACCATCGTCTTCTTCCCCTCCGGATGGTAGTCGATGACATGGTATCCCTTCTCCGCGAGAAATGCTACCCCCTCCAGAAAATCCTCGTCGGTAAGGAGCTCAGGCCGGAAGTTGGAATCGACATAGAGGCTCATGCCGTTCTCCTTCAGGTCGGCGGCATAGCCGATACGCATGGCGGCAAGACCGGAAATCGCATTATCGATTGCACCCTTATGCTCTTTCCTGAAGAGGGTCTCCAGCGCATATCTGCTGTCTACGCCCTCTTCCCGCAGGAGCAGGTCGTGCTCTGGGACGAAGACAACGCTCCCGTAATCCTTTGCCAGGGCAAGAGGCGAGTCGTCGAGAAGGGAATACCAATCGGACTTCCTGCCGAATATGACCATCCGCGGCATGCCGTGGAGAAGCTGATAGAAAGACTTGAACTCCTCGAAGAGCTGCTCGCCGTGCTCGGCGATGAAGGCCTCGAGCTCTGACTCGTCGGGGAAGCTGTCCATGACCCTCCCTAGGTAGGGAAGGCGGCATATATAATTTCTGTATCAGGATCAGAGGTTCCTCGGATCGAGGCGCTGCTTCGAATCGTAGCGCAGCCTGCAGTAGCGCAGGAACGCCCCGTGCTCCTGCCTCATCCTCTCGGAGAGGAGCCTTTCGGCATCGCCCCTGCCGAACACGTCGAGGAACAGGTCGACGCTTCGCTCGAACGACAGCTTCCTGTACTCCTCGAGGTGCGCGCCAGCCTTCTGCAGGTTGCCGATGAACGAGCGGAACAGCTTCTGCACCTCTGCTGCCGAGAAGAACGCCTGCACCTCGGCCTTGCGCAGCGCCGACCGGTCCGCCTCGGGGAAGAGCGAGCGCATCCTCGCCACGTCGACCATGACGATCGAGGCTATCGCAGAGCTCATCGTCTGCCAGTTGACCCCGTAGAGCACCTTCTTCCCTTCGCGCTCGCGCGACAGCATCCCCAGCTCCACGAGGGACTCCAGCTGCCTGTGCACGACCGGGATGGACTTCCCTGTCGAGATTGCGAGCTTGCTCACATAGTCCACGCCGGAGAGCACGTTGAAGAGCAGCTCGTTGAGCGTCGTGCCGATCCTGGAGAATGGTTCCATGTTTACCTTGTAGGCAAAAGATATATAAATAACCTTTGTTTTACCTTTACCTAAAAGGTAAATATGAGGTGAAAGCATGGATCTCGAATCGGTATTGGGAAAGATGGAGAGTGGTGTGCGTCGCGTCCGTGAGGAGGCCCCCTGGTACCTGCGCTGGCTCTGCGCAGGAGAACTCAAGGAGGCGGAGGAAGTGCTCGGCGGAGCCCGACGGGAGCTCGGCGTGTACCGGCCGACCGAGCAGTGGTACCTTTCCATGGGCAGGCAGATCAACAGGGCCTACGACCTCGCAACAGGCGCTGCCGACAAGTTCTATACCCTCTATGACGCGGCACGGCCCATATACGGGATGGCGAAGAGGGTGCCCTGGATCGGAGAGAGGCTGCAGCAGAAAGAGGCAGACCTCCTCGGAAGGTACAATATCAGGGCCATCCCGAGGCGGGAGACCGTGGATAGCGTCATCAGGGATGTCTACGGGGCGACCGTCGCAGGCTTCGCAGCTGAGGCGGAGGCGAGGACAGGCATCCCTGCAGAACGCTAC
>JBJKRA010000006.1:0-2576 GCA_046704905.1 Candidatus Woesearchaeota archaeon | reverse complement strand
CACGGGACGGGGATGGGGTCGGGTGGGATCCACATGTCCAGGAAGAACTCCCCCCCTTGGATATCCGACTGGCTGTCGCAGACAGTGACCGTCAGTGTCGGGCTCTGCCCGCAGACCAGCAGTTCCTGCGGCTCGGGCCGGCCGTTGAGCGAGACGTCATAGACCTCTTCGGGAGGTATCCTGTCCGTCTCATATTGCACGCACTGGCAGTTGCCCCAGATCCCGTTGTCGTTCTTCGCGTGGACACAGAGGGAGTTGAGCCCGTCGTTCTCGAAGAAGGACGTCTTGGTGACGTTCTCCACGAGAGCGTCGAAATTCCCGTCATAGGCATCCATCGGTGTGCCAGTGCCGGGCGTCCCGCACGTGATGACCTGGTCGCTCACGAAGAACTCTGCCGCGGCGATGTCCGAGCAGGTCTCTGTGGCGATCGCGTTCGCCGTGAAGTGGCCGTTGTTGTAGGGGGGGATGACCTGCGTGTTGGAGGTGACGGGCCCGGAAAGGTCGAGAAGGGTGCCGTTGACGCAGGCGTCATAGCACCCGAGCGCGACTGACTCGTCGACCGATCCGTCGCAGTCGTTGTCGAGGCCGTCGCAGGTGACCTCGGTCGCCTCGTAGTCAGGTATGGAGGAATAGTCCGTCACCCAGCTCCCGCCGGAGCAGGTCTTGGTCGAGCCGGAGCAGACGCCGTCCTGGAGGGGATTGGAGGGGGCTGTCTCGCCGGAGCCGTCGGGGGTCGCGGCGTTGCAGTCGTCATTGACGCCGTTGCATACCTCGGTGGCCCCTGGATGCACGAAATGGTTGTTGTCGTTGCAGTCAGAGCCGCCGCAGTAGGAGGCCTTGTAGCCGTCATTGTCGTGATCCGGACAGTATGTGATGCCCGCGTTGAGATCAAGTGGTGTGCTGTTGGTATCGCTCGCGTTGGTGGCGTTCTCTCCCGTCTCCTCGTCGGCGACGGCAAGGGTCGCGCCTGCCGCGGTGAGTATGACCGCGATAAGCAGCAGCAAGAGGATTCGCCTGAATAGATTGTCCCATACCATTTTTGCCCCCCCAGCGTTTTCCGGCATCTCGCCTACCCATACGATGAATAAACGCGTAGCTAACCCTGAAAGCCCATGCAGCGTCGAATAGCCTCCCTCCGGATGTTCCCTTGGCATCCGCAGGGCGGCTCCCTCCCTTGTGCGTTCTCCGCATTCCGAAAGAGCTTGCCCTCTCGGAACAGGTTCGTACTGTAGGCAAATATCCTATATAAGGTTTCCATGTAAATGTTTGCTCATGTTTACATGCGTATGCGGCCCGATTTTGGTTCCATACATACACATCCATCTACCCGCAGGCAAACGAAGTAAACATCCGCATACCCGACTTCCCCTGGCATGATTGAGGGGTGCGTTCCGGGAGCGCTCGCCATAGCCCGGCCGCGTCTCTTGCGACAGGTATACATGCCTCTCTTTACGGCGTCCGCCGGCAGCAAGGAAAAACTTTATATACTTCTGGTTTCCCAATATACGAATTAGTAGACCAATATACAGCAAGAAAATGATGAACGCTTTCCCGAGGGAGACCGAGAGGCTGAGGAAGGTGCTGGAGAACGGTCTTCTCAGCGAAAAGGTGGTCCGTTATCTCCCTATTTTCAAGAACATCTATACCGACTCCCTCTGCGAAGAGGGGAACGGCAAGCGGGTGCTCATCGTCAGCGACCGGGGGTATCCGCAGCGCCGTCTTGCCCCCATGATCGCCTACGGCTATTTCCTCGCTGCAGGGGAGACCGGGCTCAACCCGCGGTTCTGCAACGTCTTCAACCTCCAGCGCGAGATCCGCGAGGAGGTTATGGACGAGATCAGCGCGATACCGGACGAGAGCATCATCATACTCGCCCTGTCGAACAAGCTGCTGCTCAAGAACCCCAAGAACCAGCGCTTCGCCGAGCTGATCAGGGTCCATCGCCACAAGAAGATCACCTCCACCGGTCTTGGGGCCGTCAAGTCGCTCTACTTCCCTGAATTCATGGACATCTGCGATGTGGACTACACCGTGCTGCATCAGGCCGCGGTCAAGCTCAAGGCCATGCTCGACCAGGGATCGGCCGTACGCATCACCACCGCAAGGGGCACCGACGTGACCTTCCGGATCAGGGGGAGGCAGGCAATAGTCAACGACGGCTACTACAGGGACACGCACGGCGGGAACATGCCGGTGGGCGAGGTCTATCTCGCGCCCGACGAGATGAGGACAGAGGGGAGGATCGTGATAGACGGCTCTATACGGACGCTGGACCGCACCTACCTCGTCGCCAATCCCGTGACGCTTATCATCCGCCAGGGTAAGGTGACGGACATCCGGGGCGGCCAGGGGGCTGATCTCCTCAAAGAGAGCATCGCCATTGCCGAGGCGAAGAACTTCAATCCAGAGGGGGCGCGCATCATCGGGGAGCTCGGTATCGGCATCAACCCGAAGGCCAAGGTACGCGGTCCGACGATCGTCAACGAGAAGGCGCTCGGCACCTTCCATGTGGCGATAGGGAGCAACGAGCATTTCGGCGGGACGAACAGGACGGCCCTGCACATCGATCAGGTGGT
>JBJKRA010000005.1:0-24090 GCA_046704905.1 Candidatus Woesearchaeota archaeon | reverse complement strand
CACCGGTGGGCGGTTCATCGTCGGCAGCCCTGACGTAATCCAGTACGAGTTCCGCAGGCTCTTCGACCAGAAGGATCTTGGGGCCCTCATAACCGAGATACGGCGGGACGACGCCCTCTGGAAGCTCTATCAGGAGAGACGAAAGAAGAATTGGAATTTCTCGAAGACCTTCGGCTTCCTGGTCTCAGCCTATAGGGAGCTCGGCTATGAAGAGAAGAACACGCAGGCAGCAGAGGCCTTCGGGCGCAAGGTGGAGGCGGAAAAGGGGCTTACCGACCGGGTCATCGACATCTCACCGCACTTTGTCCAGTCCAACATCCTTCTTGCCCACGAGAGGAATTCCGGCAGGCGCACGGACGGCGTCTACGATATGGGTGTGGAGCATTTCTTCAGCGACGCAGGCGATGTGCTCGATATGATCGTCATGAAGCTGCCGGTGCAGGACATCCCTGAGGAGAAGCAGACCCTCCATACGTTCCTCTACAATCTGCGTCTCGGGCACGGCCTGCAGAATCGGGTGCTTCCCCTCCCGCCCTCGCTCTCCAATGGCAGGAAGCGTCATACGAAGGCTGAAAAGCTGGAATACCAGAAAGAGAAGAAGGCATATGAGGAAGAGAATGAGACATATGGCATGACCCATGCGTGGAGAGAGACGGACAGCGACTACCACGCGCTGATCCTGGACCCTTCCGGCGTCATCCAGTATTTCGTGATGCCGAAGATCATAGACGGGAAGCCTGTACCTTCCCTCTTCAAGAACGAGCGGCACCGCTGGATGTTCCTCGAAGAGCTTGCGGAACTGTCTGTCTGGATGGGCAGGGGTTCCGGCAAGGAGACCAAACCGAATGCCCGTGGCACCTCGCTCCAGTATCTCATCGAACGGGACCAGCTTTTCGAGATCAAGGAGGACGACAATGTGCCTGCTGGATTGCGGGAGTTTGCCGCAGCCTTCCTGAAGCACTGGGAGAATTCCCTCCAGAACACGAAAGAGGCCAGGAAAGAGGACCAGAAGCAGATTGTCGAGGTCCTTCCCCATTACGATCTCGCGGATTTCGTCGTCCCTCCCGGCAGCATCAGGGGCAAGAACTACTTCCTGGCTGAAAAAGAGAACGGGTATCAGGCGTATCACATCAAGGTAGAGGACCATATCGAGCTTTCCGAGATCCAGATAAGGACCGCCCTCGGCGAGTTCCACGCTTCCGTGGGCGAGGCGGCGCATGCCGCATACGACGAGAGGGAGAAGAGTCTCGAGAACCTGCTCAGGAAATTCGAGGTCGCCTACGGCAAAGAGGTCCGTAACGGGGTCGCGGCCTTCACCCATCATCTCGGGATGCTCCTGCAGGAGACCTACCGGGAATGGATCCAGCAGAAGATCCCTGATGCCGGCCAGCCCTCCCTCCTCTCCCCGTATGCGATGATTCTCGACAAGCTCCTTGCTAGCCAGGCCTACTTCTCCATACGCAGCGACCTCAACGTCAATATCGATAAGGAGAGACGCGCCGAAAGGATAATCGGCTTCGGCAGGGATGTTCTCTCATATGTGCTGGAACGGGAATTCGCGACGCTCGATGGCGCTGCTGAGACGCTAAGCAACCTTTCTGAGACGTACCTCTCGCAGCGTTACGTCGAGAATGAGATGTCTCTCGCAGAATCCAAGATAAGGGAATACGTCACAGGGGAATTCATCCCTGCCATGAGCAGCCATCTGGTCCGGCTGCTCGGGAAATCCATACAGGACGGCGGAGCCAGGGTGTCTGAAGGCTTGGGCGGTGAGACGCCGTCGAAAAACTACCTGCGCCGCTACCTTAAGCAGTTCACAAAACCCGTCTGGCATGAGCAGCGAGGGCGGCTCGCCAGGCCCATTCTCCCCGATGTATTGGCCGGTCTCGGCGATAAGATACTCTCCTATGTGCAAGGCCAGCAGTTCATGATGGTCGATGAGGGCGTCACCGTAATCAGCGGTCTTGCAGGGGCGTTCCTCTCGCAGGTCTCGCCTCCTGATAAGGATGAATTTGCCGATTCCTTGGTGGAAGCCTATGTTGCCGGGGATTTTATTCCCGCGATAGGCGAGCGCTTCGCCTGGCACCTGGGCGAGCTCGTGCGCCGTACGAAGTTCTCTCCTGATCCTGAGGATCAGGGCGGCGGGGGATTCGGCCAGCATGTCCGGCAGTTTGTCTCCTCGTTCGATCAGCCTGCGCTTCGGGACAAGATAGCCCTCCTGGAAAAGCCTTTCCTCCGTCTCGCGCTGGCATACTTGGCTGCGGACCACGACACGAAGGGCTCACCCGAGGAAGAGGCAGGTATGCTGCTCGACACGCTCTTCTCACCTCTCGGCCAGAAATACGCATTCCCTGATGAGCTTTTCGATTACTTCGACAAGCTTCAGGCGGTCGGACTGGTGTTTGAAGCGAGGGCGATCGTCGAGGAAGCGAACCTGACCTACAAAAACTTCTACCGAAGCTCCCTCGATCACGAATTCGAGCAGGCCATGAAAGAGGCGAAGATGGCGTACCGGGCGGTCGTGCCCGCACTGAAAGGGATTGATAAAGGCAGCACTATCCTATCTGTCCTGGAGGA
Organism: Candidatus Woesearchaeota archaeon; assembly: GCA_046704905.1. Taxonomy (GTDB): domain Archaea; phylum Nanobdellota; class Nanobdellia; order Woesearchaeales; family JAWAQC01; genus JAWAQC01. The sequence goes on along the minus strand of JBJKRA010000005.1, from coordinate 21,513 downwards.
GGAGGGCTGGAATGCGCCGATAGCAGGGGATACGGACGTCATACCCTTCAGTCCTGCCTACTATCAAAAGCATTATGGCTTCCATAATGACCGGTATATGAAGATAAGCAAGGACGTCTGGAACCGGCAGATGGGGGATATAATGAAGGGCGGCCCGCTGCAAGAGCAAAGGTTAATAAGCGACAAGAAAATCCTCATGGAGAGATTTGGCAATGAGAAAATGGGCGGCCTGAAGGATCTCCTCATCGCCGACCTCAACACCATCGTGAAGGCAAAGACCTACCTTAAATGATGATCCCATGGAATCCCTCCCCTTCGAGAAAGGCCGTGACATTCTGGTGAAGAAAGAGGCGGAGACCTCGGAGAAGTTCGGCAAATACCCCTGGACCCGGTCCGTCGAGGAGCTCCTCCAGGTCGGCGTCGTCAACATCAACAAGCCAAAAGGCCCGACGAGCCATCAGGTGACATCCTATCTCCGGGACATCGTCAAGGCGAAGAAGGCCGGCCATTCAGGCACGCTCGATCCCCGCGTGACGGGCGTCCTGCCCATCGCCTTCAACCGCGCGACACGCATCGTGCAGTATCTCCTGCTCAGCGGAAAAGAGTATATCACTCTCATGCATCTGCATAAGCCCGTCGAGGAGTACGAGCTGCGGAAGGTCATGAGCGGGTTCGTCGGCACGATCGAGCAGCTGCCGCCGGTCAAGAGCGCGGTCAAGCGCCAGAAGAGGAAGCGCACCATCTACTACATCAAGATTCTGGAGATCAGCGGCCAGGACGTGCTCTTCCGCGTCGGCTCCCAGGCAGGCACCTACATCCGTAAGCTCTGTCATGACATGGGCGAGAGATTAGGCGTCGGCGCGCACATGGGCGAGCTCGTCCGCACGAAAGCCGGTCCCTTCCTTCTCGAGGATTCCTTCACCCTCCAGGACGTGGCCGATGCCCTCCACTACTATATGAAGGAGGGCAACGACAAGTACCTGCGCGAGATCGTCCTGCCCATCGAGAACGCGGTGCGGCATCTCCCAAAGATCTGGGTCTTCGATACGACCGTCGATGCGCTCTGCCACGGCGCGTATCTTGCGGCCCCCGGCATCGCGAAACTCCACGAGGGCATAGAGCCCGAGGACGAGGTCGCGGTGATGAGCCTCAAGAACGAGCTCGTGTGCGTGGGCCACGCCAAGATGAGCTCCATGGAGATCCTGCAATCCCACCGCGGCATAGCCGTGGCATCCGATGCGGTCTTCATGGACCCCGAGGTCTATCCTAAGATCGTGAAGAAGACGTAGCAGGAGAGGCGCGCTTGGGTGTTTCCTTCTCTTTCTGCCTCCTCTTTCCCGGCGTCGGCGCAGCCATCGTCATGATGAGCGAGAAGAACGCCGCGAAGAGCACGTTGACCAGCAGCACCATGCTCAGGTCCACGGACGAGAGGTCCATCAGCATGCTGGTGGCCCAGTCCGTCACGCCCACGAACCCCGCGATCGTCAGGATGATCGCTACGATAGGAACGACCTTCCTCCCGCGTCGTAGCGTAAGCATCAGGGGATGAATCAGCAGCACGGCAAGACCCGGCAGGAACAGCAGCGCGCCGAGCTCGAGCGGAGCGTCGAGCTGCAGGAGCAGGAGGAACAGGAGTGCCGCATACAGGACGACGCTCGCCGAATAGACCAGGCTGAACGGTATCCTCAGGCGCTTCCTGCCTGTCGCCCGCGTGCTCGCTTCCCGTACGATGGAGGGATGATGGCCGTAGTTGATGAGCGCCTGCTCGATCGCGGGGAGGGAATAGCCGTGCGTGCGCATCTTCCCGATGTATTCCGAGAGCACGCCGGTGAGGAAATTGTGGGTGTCCTCGTCTAGCTCCTGCGGGTCGTACGCAGGGGGGTTCACCTGATGACGGGTGGACGGCAGCCTCGAGACGAGCTGCGAGAGGTCTTCCTTCCTATAGCCGTACTTGCGCAGGCATGAGAGGATTGCCGAGAGCTCGTATCCCTGGCGGAGGTTGAACTCGATGTACTCGCGCAGATGCCCTTCGAGATGCCTGGCAAGGCCTGCCTCAAGGGCCTTCTCCTGCGCGTTTTCCTGATGGCCCTGCGCCATGCTCCATAGTTTCTGGCGGCGGCGTATATAAATGTTTTTTCTCTGCTGGGATAATTACATTGGAAAACATAGGTTGCACTTCCAAAAACTATTTAGTTATGGTTAGCATCAATGTATATCACCAACAAAAAGGGGGTGGCATAATGCCAACGAAGAAAGTAATTCTGGTCGTAGATGACGAGCCGCACATAGGCAACCTCATCAAGCTGACCCTGCGTGACCGCTACACGGTCCACGAAGCCTATACCGGAGAGGAGGCGCTCCAGCAGCTCAAGAGGATCAAGCCCGATCTCATCCTCCTCGACATCATGATGTCCGGCATGGACGGCTTCCAGCTCCTGCAGAACATCCGGGAGATCTCCGCGATGAAGAAGGTGCCGGTCGTCTTCCTCACGGCGAAATCGCAGCTCCAGGACAAGATGCGCGCGATCGAGCTCGGTGCGGACGACTACATCACCAAGCCCTTCGACCCGCTGGAGCTCGAGAACAAGATCGAGTCGAACATCATCCTCAACAAGCTTGCCAAGTAGCCTGCCAGGAAGTGCGAACGGAGATGGAAACGCTTGATCCGGAGATAGAGGCGAAGATCACCGGCTATCTGATCGCCCACCCGGGCGGATCCTCCAGCGTAGAGATCGCGGCAGGCATCCAGCACAGCAGGATAACGGTGGTGAAGTATCTGGAGATCCTGCGGGCGCATGGGCTGGTCGGCTATGTGCCTGTGGGCAAGGCCCACCTGTGGACGGTCACGAACCACCGCCATACCCTGCTCCTGGTGGATGATGAGCCAGAGATCCTGCAGATGCTCTCGCTCATGCTGCGCGGGAAGTACGAGCTGCTCACGGCGACGAGCGGCCAGGAGGCGCTCACCCTCGCCGGCCAGGCGGATCTCGTCGTGCTCGACCTGATGATGCCGGGCATGAGCGGCGAGGACGTGCTGCGCGAGATGAAACGCCAGCCCGCCCTTCGTGAAAAGCCCCTGATCGTGCTCTCCGCCAAGGGCGATGTCGACCACAAGCTGAGCATGCTCCTCGGCGGCGCCGACGACTACGTGACCAAGCCCTTCGACCCTCTGGAGCTCGAGGCCATGATCGACCTCCGTTTCTGCGCCTCGGACGCGAGCCTCAACCCGATCACCCATCTCCCAGGCAAACGCCTCTTCGTCCAGCAGATGAGCCGCCCGCAGGGCAAGGATGCCGCATACCTGACCGTCGTCAGCTTGAAGCCTGAGGGCAGGAAGACCAAGGTCCATCTCATCACGCTGCTGCGCCTCCTCGGCAACCTCTTCCGGACGCAGTTCCCGGGAAGGGCCTATCACATCAACACCTTCACCTTCTGCATCATCTCCGACAGGCCGCTTCTGCGCACGCTCGATGCCTTGAAGACCTGGCCTTCCTACCTCGACAAGGGGGAGTTCACCTTCGTGGAGCATACCCTGGGTAGGATGAAGGAGAAGACACGCGTCACCCTGCTCGAGGAGTTGCTCTGATGGGGGCATGGTAAACCGCAAGTTTTATTAACGGTGTGAGCGGCGGGTCATGCCATGATTGAGGTCCGCCATCTGCAGAAGTACTACGGCGATTTCCTTGCCCTGGAGGATATCTCCTTCTCCCTGCGCCCCGGCCAGGCGCTCGGCCTCATCGGCAGCAACGGCGCCGGCAAATCCACGACGATCAAGATAATCATCGGGCTGATCGCCCCCACCGGCGGTGAGGTCCTCATCGGCGGCAGGGCCATGACCCTCGACGCACTCCCTCTCAAGCGTAGGATAGGCTACATGCCCGAGGAGTCCGCGCTCTATGAGGATCTGGACGCGCTCACGTTCCTGCGCTTCTTCGCAGAGCTCTACGATGTGGAGAAAAAGACCGCCGAGCGGCGCATAGCGGCGCTGCTCTCCGAGCTCAAGCTCGACAACAAGGTCATCGGCATGATGTCCAAGGGCATGAAGCGCAAACTCCTCATCGCACGCTCCCTTCTCGCCGACCCGGCGATCCTCGTCTACGACGAGCCTGCCTCGGGCATAGACCCCGAGACGACGGAGTTCATCCTCCACTACATCCTGCAGATGAAGCGCAAGGGCAAGATCGTCATCATCACCGGCCACAACCTCCATCACGTCGAGCGGATCTCCGACCGCATCATCATGCTCAAGAGGGGGAGAGTGGTCTACGACGATACGGTGCACAACCTCAAGCGCCAGAAGACCTATGTCCTGCGTTACCGGGACGACGGCAGGATACATGAGAAGGAGTATCGCGATCTCGCGAGGCTCAACGCCGACCTGGCGAGGCTGGTGGAGGAGGGCAAGACCATCATCGATTTCCGCCAGCAGGAGCCGACGCTCGAGGAGCTGTTCCTCTCCCTCGCTTCCCGTGACGACGCGGCAAGGGCACCATGAGAACGATCGTCAGGCTCGAGCTCTCCCGCACGAGGAGCGTCTACCGCCACCGTCTCCTGCTCTGGATGGTGCTGGCCATGCTGCTCATCCTCGGTCTCTTCTTCGTGGTGTTAAAGACCGGCGGCTTCTACCAGAACGTGTTCTACACCTATGCCTCGAACGATGTCCAGCTTTCCGGCGTGCTCTCGCAGAACCCCCGCTTCCTTGCCGACGCGGCAAGCCCTGACCTTTACCTGACCGGCGGGAGCGCCCCTGCCATGCTCCCTCGCGGCTTCGCAGGGTCGGCTGCAGAGGCGAGCGCCTACAGCTATTTCAAGCTCTACAACTATGAGGTCTGGCAGCGCTTCAACGAGTCGAGCGTCCTCCTCCTCAGGATCGTCGTCCAGAACCAGACGCCCGCCAATGCGAGCGGCGGCCGTCTCGTCAACACCTATGTGGGGACCGGCCTGCAGAACGCGACTGCCGGCAGCGGGGCTCCCCGACAGGGCGCTGCGACGAACGGCTCTGTCCCACCTCCCGTCCCGGCCGCAGGCCCGTCCGCCCCGGCGCAGCCGGCGTCCTCCCCCGCTCCGGGAGGTGTCCAGGTGTCGCGGGAGGCCCTTGCTCTCCCCAAGGCCCAGGTCCCGCTCTTCCCCTCCGCCAATGCTACGCCTGAGGGGAATGCGAGCGCGGACTTCCCTCTCACCGCGCGCGACCTCGAGCCCCGGATGCCCTTCGACCAGATATACCTCTCGATGAGCTTCATCGTCGCGCTGACGTTCCTCGCGCTCATCTTCTCCAACCGCATCATGGACGAGAAGGTCAACAGGAAAGGGATCCTCCTCTTCGTGGCACCCGTCAGCAAGCGCTCGATCGTCGTCGGCAAGTTCCTTCCCTACTTCACGGTAGGCGTCCTCCTCTCCGCCCTCCTCATCCTCACGCACCTGCCCCCCTTCGCTTCCTTCGTCATGGCCCTCCTCCTGATGGCCACGATCGTACTCGTCTATCTCGCCCTGAGCTTCGTGATAGGGGTCGTGGCGAGGAGCTTCAAGGAGCTCTCCTTCCTCGGCGTGTTCGCCATCTCCCTCTATTCGCTCTTCCTTCTCATCCCGGTCTTCCTCCTGCATTTCTCGGATGCGAGCATCGCGAGTCCCCTGACGCCGGTCATCCAGATCATGCTGGGCACCTCCGTCCCGTTCGCGACGTTCCTCTTCTCCCTCCTTCCCCACCTGCTCTTCGCCGGCGTCCTCCTGGTCATAGGCTACGTGCTCTTCAACGCGGAGGACTTCTTCAGCTTCAGCCGCATCCCCCAGAAGCTCGCCGCCTACTTCGCCCGCATCCTCAAGGGCTCTAGGGGATACTTCTTCGCCGGCTTCTCCGCGGTCTTCTTCGTCTACCTTGCCGAGCTTATGCTGATCATGGTGGCGGTCACCGTCCCCCGTCAGGCCGTGCTCCTGGTGATCCTCGCCGCGAGCGCCGTGACCGAAGAGCTCTTCCGCAACGCCCCGCTCCTCGTCATGCAGCTGCGTCATCTCGTCCGGAGCCCCAAGACGGCCTACGGCAACGCGCTCCTCGTAGGGATCGGCTTCTTCGCGGCGGAGAAGCTGCTGCTGCTCATCAGCATCGCGCCCTTCGCCTCCACCCTGCATCTGCTCCAATTCTCCAGCCTCCTCATCCCCCTCGTGCTGCACATGCTCCTCTCCGTCCTCTTCCTCTTCCTGCTCCGAAGGACCCGCATGCCCTGGCTCGCCTTCCTGGTCACGTCCCTCCTCCACTTCCTCGCCGACTACCTCCTCCTCTCCGGGGTGATCGTATGAGGCCGCTCATGCGTAAGCTCTTCCGCGACCTCGGCCGCGAGAAGACCTTCGTGCTCGTGGTTGCGTTGCAGCTGCTCCTGATCCTATCCATGACGATCCTGCTCAGCTACACCACCCTCTTCTTCAATCCGGAGCGCGCACTCCAGCGGCCCCTGCGCATCGGCTACCTGGCTGACAGCCCGCTCATCGACCAGCTCGGCATGACGTACCGTACCCAGCTCATCCATTTCGCGAGCCTCGACGATGCCCTAGCGGCGTACAACGCATCGAGGATCGACACGGTCCTTGCGAGCGAGCAGGGTCCGGGCAACACCACGGATCTCACGATCTATGTCCCTAACGACACCGTGCGCCAGGCGATAGTCCTGTCGGTGCTCAAGGACCCCCTCGACCGCTACGACGCTGAGCTGATGGATGCGGCCTACGGCAACCGCTACACGGTCCCGATCGCCGGCCTCTCCATGCGCGGCATGACGACGAAAGGCGAGAACGTCCTCTACGAGATCCTCTTGGGGTTCCTCGTGCCGTTCATCCTGCTCGTGCCGATCTTCATCGTCGGCACGCTCCTCATCGACATCGTCTCCGAGGACCAGGAGACCCGGCGCCTGCCTCTCCTGCTGACGGCGATGAGCCTGCGCTCCTACTGGTCGGAGACCTTCGCGACCGGGATGGTCTTCATCGCGTTGCAGGAGCTGCTGTGGCTGGGGCTCCTCGCCCTCCGCGGCATACCCCTGCACCAGGTGGCCCTGCTGCTCGCATTCCTCGCGCTGCTCTCCGCCTTCGTGCTGCTCTCCGCATTGGTCCTGGCGTTCCTCTTCGGCAGCTAGGCCCAGGCTCAGCTCGTCTATTCGGTGCTCGTGGTGCTGCTCACGGCCCTGACGAACGTCACGGTGTTCTCGCCGGTGAACGCGGTGGTGCAGATAATAGTGGGGCTTGAGCAGCTTCCGCTCCTCGTCTATGCGGCGTACGCCGTGCTCGCGTTGGCGGCCGCATTCGCGCTCGACAGGGTGGCGAGAAGGGCGTTCAGATAAGAATGCTAGAAAACTAATGTTCGGACGGGTCGACAGCTCAGTTGCGCACCAAGGAATCGGTGCCTGTCCGGCGCAGGCTTCGTTCTTCCTCCACTTCCTTCGTCCAGTTCATCGCTGCAGGATCTCTGCCAGCGCCCGCTTCAGGCTCGCGAGGTCGGTATAAAGAACGGCCTTGATGCCTAGGACCTCTGCGGCCCGGGTGTTGTGCTCCCGGTCGTCTATGAACACCGCCTCGTCGGGCGCCAGTTTCTCCTCGCGGAGCACGTGCGTAAAGATCTCCTTCTGCGGCTTTGCCATGCGAAGTTCCCCTGATACATACACCTTGTCGAACGCCTCGTCGAGCTTCCCCCTCTCTCGATAGATGCCCATCCACTCTATCGACTCGTTCGAGAGGATCACCACGGTGTAGCCCTGCCGGCGTAAGGAGGATATGTAATCCAGAACAGGGGCGTGGATGTCCATCCTGCTCGTCGCATTCTCCCTGATCCTTTTTGCAATGCCCTTATCACCGATGGTCGCGGCGACGGCGGACCAGTATTCCTCAACGGTCTCGGCGCCGATTTTGAGCAGCGGCCAGTGCTTCTCCCAGGCAGAGGCAGCCAGATTACGGGATAGCCCGTTCTCCACGTAGGCGTCCTCTATGACGGAGTCTATGTCCTGACCGATCACGCCGCCGAAATCGCTGATGATTGCCCTGATCATCGCCATCTACCCGAAAAAATCCGATAGCCCCTTCTGCTCCTTCTTCGCCAGTTTCACGACGGTCTCGTCCTTGTCCTTTCTCACGGTGGTCTTCTCAAGGACGATGCGCTCCTTGAGATCGTCCTCGGACTCGAGCTTGAACTGGATCTCCTCGGCGCGCCGGATCACTTCCTTTGGCACCCCTGCGAGGGATGCGACATGGACCCCGTAGCTCTTGTCCGTCCCGCCGTGCACGATCTTGCGCAGGAACACGATCGTGCCGTTCTCCTCCTTGACCGCGATATTGAAGTTCTTTGCCGCCTGATTGGTCCGCTCGAGGTGGTTGAGGACATGGTAGTGCGTGGCGAAGAGCGTCTTCGCCTTGACCGTCGAGAGCAGGTATTCTGCGCTCGACCATGCGATGGATATCCCGTCGAAGGTGCTCGTCCCGCGCCCGATCTCGTCGAGGATCACGAGGGACCTGTCCGTCGCCTGCGACAGGATGTTGGCGAGCTCCGTCATCTCCACCATGAACGTGCTCTGCCCGTGGGCGAGGTCGTCGTACGCGCCGACCCGGGAGAAGATCCTGTCCACGATGCCGATCTTGGCGAAGCCGGCTGGGACGTAGCAGCCCATGTGTGCCATGACCGTGATGAGCGCGACCTGGCGCATGTACGTTGACTTGCCTGCCATGTTCGGCCCGGTGATGATCATCATGCGCTCCTCTGCGGAGAGCTTGGTGTCATTGGCGACGAAAGAGTCCGTGTGCAGCTCGACGACAGGATGCCTGCCGTCCTTGATGATGATCTCGCTGCCCTCGTCGATCGCCGGCTTGCTGTAGCGGCGCTGGTGCGAGACCTCAGCCAGCGAGGACAGTACGTCGAGCATCGCGATGCGCTCGGCGAGCAGCTGCAACGTGGAGGTATCCTTCCGCACCATCCCGACGAGATCGGCGAACAGCCCGTCCTCGAGCGCCGCTATCCGCTCCTCGGCATGCAGGATATCCTCTTCCAGCTTCTTGAGCTCCTCGGTCACGAAGCGCTCGCTGTTCGCCTGCGTCTGCTTCCGGTGGTAGTGTTCCGGCACGAGGTCTGCGTTCCTGCGGCTGACCTCGAGGTAATAGCCGAACACGCGGTTGTAGCCGACCTTGAGCCCCTTGATGCCGGTCGCCTCGCGCTCCTTCTCCTCGAGCCTGAGCAGGAACCGCTTGCTGTCCGCCTTGAGTCCCCGGAGGCTGTCGAGCTCTTCGCTGTACCCTTCCCTGATGATGTTGCCCTCATGGAGCAGCGTGTTCGGCTCGTCCTTGAGCGCCGCGTCGAGCCTCGCCGCAAGCTCCCGCGGATAGGGGGTGGAGGCGATCTCCTCCAGGTGGGTATGTCCCGCATCGACCGACTCGCAGCGTGAGAGCAGTTCCGGGACGGCGAGCAGCGAGCTCGCCAGCGCCCGCAGGTCCTTGGGCGATGCGTTCCCGTAGTTCACCTTGGCGAGCAGGCGTTCGATATCGCGCATGCTGCGTAGCGCCTCCCTGATCTCTGCGCGCCGCATGAGATCTTCCACCAGCACCTCCACGGTATTGAGCCTGTGGTTGATCGCATCCTTGGAAAGCAGGGGTTTCGCTATCCACTTCTTGAGCATCCTCGAGCCCATCGGGGTGAGCGTCTTGTCCAGGACCCCGTAGAGCGAGTACTCCTTGTTCTGGGAAAGGACGCTGGAGAGGAGTTCCAGGTTCCTCATCGTCGACTCGTCTATGAGCATCGCGTCCTGCAGCAGGTACCAGCGCGGGACGGACAGGTAAGAGAGCGATCTGCGCTGCGTCTCCTGCAGGTAGTGCAGGAGCCCGCCCATCGCAGAGACCGCTGCCGGATGCTTGGAGAGGGCCGCCGGGACGCTCGGGAACTGCTTGCGCATCCGCTCTTCGCCATAGGTCCCGGTGAAGGGATAGGGCTCTTGCGAAGAGAGGAAGCGGTCCTTGAGAGCGCTGATGAGGGCGTGCCCTGCAAGCGTCGAGGGGAAGATGATCTCGGAGGGGGAAAGCTTCCTGATCTCGGTGAGGAGCCGCTCCTCATCCTCTGTAGAGGTCGCGATGCACTCCCCTGTGCTGATGTCGACCGCGGCGAGCGCGTACTCATCCTCGAGGGCTATAGAGAGCAGGTAGTTGTTCTGGCTGCCCTCGAGGAACTCCTGCTCGACTAAGGTGCCCGGCGTCACGATCCTGACCAGATCGCGCTTCACCAGGCCCTTGGCGAGCTTCGGGTCCTCCACCTGCTCGACGAGAGCCACTTTGTAGCCGCTCCTGACGAGCTTTGGCAGGTATTGGCTGAGCGCATGGTAGGGGATGCCGGCGAGCGGCGCCCTCCTCTCGCCCTTCCCCCTGCTCGTGAGCGTGATGTCCAGCACGGAAGAGGCGGTCCGCGCGTCCTCGTAGAACGTCTCGTAGAAGTCCCCCATGCGGAAGAGCACCAGGCAGTCGGGATATTTGGCCTTGAAAGCGAGGTACTGGCGCATCCCCGGCGTGACGTTCTCCATCGCTCCAGGGTGAGCCTCCGTGTTTTTATTACTTTTTCTGTTAAAGGGCGCAGCCGGCGTATCCTTTCTCCGGAAGGACCACCCGGCAATGATGCGCAATCTTTAAATAGAGAATCTCCTCAGAAAAGCGGTATGCGTAGAAAGAAGGGTCAGATCTGGTCCGTGGACACCCTGATTGCGTTCATCATCTTCCTCAGCGCCGTCGCCTTCTTCATGATCTACTTCTCCGGCACCCAGGACTCCTCGGTCCAGACCAAGCAGGACGCTGAGTTCATCCCGCAGGTGCTCTCTGCGGACGCAGGCGGCATCCCGCTCATCAAGAGCAACACCATAGACAAGGATACCCTCAGGACGCTGGTGACGATGAACTACACCCAGCTCAAGGCGCTGCTCGGCGTGCAGAGCGACTTCTGCATCTACTTCGTCGACAAGAACGGGAACCTCATCAACCTTACCGAGGAATTGGGTCCTGCCGCGGTGGGCACGACGAATACCATCTACGGGATCGGCAACGGGCAAATCAACATCTCTCCGGGTGTGCCGTGCAAGAACTAGAGGATCTCTTCAATTTGCATCCGGTTCCTTATCCTCACTTGAGGCTGTTTTCTGGCGAGCATCAATGCATGCGAGGACTGTAGAGGGTTCAAGAGGAGACCGGGAGAGGGATGGCTCCTACGGAGAAGGGGGTCTATACGTCGGAGTGAGAGGGTCCGAGCCGATGCTCGCTTCGCCTCCGACGATTTCTTCCGTTCTAGCTGCCCATAAAATTTATAAAGGGTCCACCTCTTCCGGACCTCGTGCCGAGGTCGCATAACCTGGTATTGCGCAAGCCTGGAAAGCTTGTGGGCGCAAGCCTGTGAGGGTTCAAATCCCTCCCTCGGCGTCCTTCTTTTTCCAGCCCTTCTTCCTCGGGATGCTCCTCGGCTCATGTCCTATGACGAGCGTCTCTTCGCTCGCGGCGATCTCCGGCTTGATGGAGAGGATACGCCGATCTCCTTCTATCTCCAGGGTGACCGCAAGGGAATATTCCAGACAGAGGCGTTGCACCACTATCGCCTTTTCGGTCTCGATGACCGAGATCTCCTCCTCGACATGTAACGGATAGCGGATCATGGCTCTCTTCTCCGGCCCTGCCGCTTAGGGCATAAGCCTTTCATTATGGAAAAGAAAAAGGTTGGAGCGTGCGTACAAGCTCGACGCACGCTCAAAGGGTTTGTAGGGTCTCATGGTGGTTGGGGGCACATTGGGTCATGAGCGTGCTATTGCAGGCTCCGCCTGCAGCCGGCGCAAGCCCCTGCGCTTGGCAGTGGTGACGGCGATGACGTTGCGCATGGCGCTGATACGGCGCTCGATGAGCTCTTCGGTGAAATAGGTGGCCTCTTCGGGTTGCTGCTCTGGGGTATATAACGACACTTGATGCACTCTCAATCACCTCCTCTGGGCTAGACTGTAGCGCGGCGCTTATATATCCCTAGTGAAAGGGCGCTATAGAAGTCGGATGCAGAGCTGCGCTTCACAAGGCTTATGAAGGGACCTGCAAGAGATACCTCCTTGCCCCTCAGGCGCGTATCCGGCAGACGCTCCTACCGCAAACTATTTAAGCAAAGGCCCTTAACAATCGTTAAGGGGTGAAGATGCCGGCCGTTTCCAACGCACGAACGAAATCCATGCCGCAGGAGATTGAGCTCTGGATGGTCATTCCTGCGCTCAAGAAGGCGCTTGCCGTCTCGCTGCTAAAGGAGCACCATCTCAGGCAGAAGGAGGTGGCATCGCTCCTGGGCATGACCTCCGCCGCAGTCAGCCAGTACCTCCACGGCAAACGTGCCTCGGCGGTCGTCTTCCCCGATGAGGTGGCCGGGGAGATCCGTTCGAGCGCCTCGGCGATTGCGGCCGGGCACGCGGAAGCCTCCCATGAGCTGTTGCGGCTCGTCAACCTCAAGGCGACGAAGCTTCTCGTCTGCGAGTTCCACAAGAAGCTCGATCCTGCCTTCGCCTCCTGCACCGGAAAGGACAAGTATTGCCTCTGAGCCGTGGTCTTATGCAAAGCAAGGAACATATAGCATTGCAGCAGGTGCTTGACGCGCCAAGCACCAAGCGCTACCGTTTCAAGGCACCGGAAGGTCTCACCGAGGAGACCGTGCGGCTGATTTCGGAAAGCAAGGAGGAGCCGTCATGGATGCTCGAGCTGCGTCGCAAGGCGCTTGCCGAGTTCCTCAGGAAGCCGATGCCGGACTGGGGCCCGTCCCTCGAGTTGCTCGATCTCGAGCGGATATCCTATTTCGTCCGGCCTGACGCGAAGCCCAATGCCGGGAATTGGGACGAGGTGCCCGAGGACATCAAGCGCGTCTACGACCGCCTGGGCATCCCACGTGCGGAGCAGGAGGCGCTGGCAGGAGCAGGTGCGCAGTTCGATTCCGACGTGGTCTACCATTCCCTCAAGAAGAAGTGGGAGGATCTCGGCGTCGTCTTCCTCGACATGGACGTGGCGCTCAAGAGGCACGAGGACCTGGTACGCAGGCACTTCAACCGCTGCGTCCCCTACACCGACCACAAGTTCGCCGCGCTGCACTTCGCCGTCTGGAGCGGCGGCACCTTCATCTATGTGCCAAAGGGTGTGAAGGTCCCTCTTCCGCTGCAGGCCTACTTCCGCATGAACACCATGAAGATGGGCCAGTTCGAGCATACACTCATCGTCGTCGACGAGGGCGCACAGCTCCATTACATTGAGGGGTGCTCTGCGCCCCAGTATGCGGCAAGCTCGCTGCATGCGGGCTGCGTCGAGATCTTCGTCGGGAAAGGCGCCCGCGTCCGCTATTCCTCTGTCGAGAACTGGAGCAGGAACACCTTCAACCTCAACACCAAGCGCGCGCTCGTCAAGGACGATGGCGTCATCGAATGGGTCGGCGGAAACCTCGGATCGGGCGTCACCATGCTCTACCCTAGCTCCATCCTCCTCGGCGACAACGCCACCTCCGACCATACCAGCATAGCCTTCGCCGCCCGCTCACAGAACCAGGACGTCGGCGCCAAGGTTTTCATGCTCGGAAAGGACAACGCGGCGACCATCAGGAGCAAGAGCATCAGCATGGAGGGCGGCATCACGAGCTACCGTGGGATCGTGCGCGTGGGGAAGAATGCGGAACATGCGAGCCTCAACGTCCAGTGCGACGCGCTCATGATGGACAGCAGGTCGGAGTCCAACACCTATCCCATCATGGACATCCAGAACAACACCGCGACGATCACCCATGAGGCGACCGTCGGCAAGATCTCCGACGAGGAGATATTCTTCCTCACCAGCCGCGGCATACCTAAGGACCAGGCGGTGCAGATGATCGTCGCAGGCTTCATCGAGCCGGTCGTAAAGGAGCTGCCCCTGGAGTACGCGGTCGAGCTCAACCGCCTGATCGCCATGGAGATGGAGGGCTCGCTAGGATGAGGCCTGCCGTGATTCCTCAGATCAGGACGCCCTCGCTCGTCTACGGGATAGGGGTGCGTAGCCCCTTCTTCGCCCTGGAGGAGCGCCTCTCTCTGCCTGCGCTCGAGCGCCTCCCGCCTAGGGTAGCGCGCCTGCTCGACCGCCATAATCTCCTCTCCGGCATAAAGCTCGAGGCATCCGTCCTGACGGCGCAGCCCTATGAGGAAAAGAGCGTAGAGGCGGACGCCGCCTTCATGCTCGACGCTTCGCTCTGCCTTACCATCGCAAAGGATGCGACCGTCACGGTGACCGTACCGCGCGCAGGGAAAGAATGGGACGCACACTCGCTCCTTCTCGAGATCCTTCCCGGCGTGAAGGCAGACCTCGTACTCAGGGACGAGAACCCTGGCGGAGGGACCGCAGGCCTGGTCGTCAAGGCGGTCGTCGGGAAAGGTGCGTCCCTCACCATGAACGACCTGCTCATCACGGATGCCGACACCTTCCGGCGCACGACGATAGTCCTGGCAGGCGAGGATTCCGGCGTCCTGCCCAACCACGCGTTCTTCGCCTATGGCAAGGCCAAAGTGGATGTACGCTCGCAGGTCGTGCACGCGGGTGCTGCATCCGCTTCGGACATCCGGATCCGCGGGATAGCGGCGCAGGAGGCGGAGGTCATCACGCAGGGCGACATCAGGATAGAGCCGGCAGCCGCCGGCGCGAACGGCTACCAGCACGAGGACCTGATCATGCTCGGGAAGAAGAGCGTCGCCCGGCCCATCCCCAACCTCGAGATAGGCAACCATGAGGTGCGCTGCACCCACGGCGCGACCGTGGCCAATATCGACGAGGACACCCTCTTCTTCCTGACCAGCCGCGGGATACCCAGGGAGAAGGCCCTCAGCGTCGTGCTCGCATCCTTCCTCTCTCCGCTCCTCACCCTCTTCCCTGCTGCTGAGGGAGAGCATATCAGGGATTCCATCGCAGCGCTCATCGCAGAACGCGGCATGATAGGGGGATGAGCGATGGATCTCGAAGCCCTGCGTGACGATTTCCCCATACTCTCCTCAAAGGTGCGCGGCCGTCCCCTGGTCTACCTGGACAGCGCCGCGACGTCACACAAGCCCCGGCAGGTGATCGATGCGATGGCCGGCTTCTATGAGAAGGGGAACGCCAATATCCACCGGGGGATGCATGCCCTTGCGGAGGAGGCCACCGAACGCTACGAGGCCGTCCGCAGGAAAGTGCTCGCCTTCTGCAATGCCGGCTCCTCCTATGAGGTCGTCTTCACCAAGAACGCCACCGAGGCGATCAATCTCGTCGCGTCGTCGCTCGACAGCGTGAGGAAAGGCGATGTCGTCTCGACCATGATCGAGCACCATGCCAATTTCGTCCCCTGGCAACAGCATGCGGAGAGGAACGGTGCGGCTTTCCGCATCCTCCCGCTCGGACCTTCCGGCTTCGAGCGCCATGACGAGATGATTACCGATGCGACCGCGCTCGCGGCAGCGACCATGGCATCGAACGTCACAGGCGAGACCCCGAACTACCGCGACGTGCTCAGGGCCGCAAAGAGGCACGGCGCCCTGACACTGCTCGACGCCGCCCAGGCCGCGCCTCATATGCTCGTCGACCTGGAGGAGGACCGGCCGGACTTCGTCGCCTTCAGCGCGCACAAGATGCTCGGCCCCACAGGTCTCGGCGTCCTCATCGCGAAGAAGAGGCTCCTTGAGGGGATGCGCCCCTTCCTCTACGGCGGCGAGATGATTAGCACCGTCGCTGTCGAGGGGACGACCTTCGCCCCTCCGCCGCAGAGGTTCGAGGCAGGCACGATGCCGATCGCGCAGGTCATCGGGCTGGATGCGGCGCTCGGCTATCTCAAGGCCATCGGAAGAGCGCGTCTCGCTGCGCACGAGAAGGATCTTGGAAAGACCTTTCGGGACACCCTTCCCGCAGAAGACGTCGTCGAGCTCGGCAAGACCTCCGGGCCGCGCCTGCCTATCTTCTCGCTCGCTACGCCCCATGCGCATCCTCATGATCTCGCTACGATCCTAGACAGCAAGGGCATAGCCGTTCGGGCAGGGCATCACTGCGCTATGCCCTTCCTGACCTGGAAGGGGATCCCCGGCACGACCCGCGCCTCCGCCTACCTCTACAATACGGAAGAGGAGATAAAGACCTTTGCCGGCGCGTACCGCAAGGCGGTCGGGGTGTTCTTCCGTGGATGAGACCTACTACCGCGAGGAGCTCCTCGCCCACTACCGCGATCCGCAGAACCGTCGGGACCTGCCGGGCGCGAACGCCGTCGCCTCGCACGCCAACACCAGCTGCGGCGACCGCATCGTCGTGATGCTCAAGGTCGAGGCCGGCGTGATAGAGGACGTCGCCTTCCAGGGCACGGGCTGCGCAATCAGCATGGCCTTCGCCTCCAAGCTCACCGAGGATCTCAAGGGCAGGAAGGTGGAGGAGGTGCATAGGCTCGACCCCTCCTACGCGCTCTCCTTCTTCCCAGGACAGATCACGCCCGCGAGGGTCAAGTGCGCGCTCCTCGCCTTCGCGACCGCAAAGGACGCAATCGCGCTCTACAAAAAGAAAGGTGGATCATGAATGGACTCGCTGCTTACCGTAACGGACCTGCACGCCGCGATCGGCGGCAAGCCTATCCTCAAGGGCGTCAACCTCTCGGTGCCTGAAGGCATGGTCGTCGTGGTCATGGGGCCGAACGGCTCTGGCAAGAGCACGCTCGCCAATGTCCTGATGGGCAACGCCAAGTACGAGGTCACGGAAGGCAAAGTGAAGCTTTCCGGTAAGGACATCCTCGGCCTGCCGCCTGACGAGCGCAGCAGGAAGGGCCTGTTCCTCTCGTTCCAGCATCCGGTCGCCGTGCCCGGCGTCACCGTCAGCGGCTTTCTCCGCGCGGCGCTCGAGAGCCACAGGGGAAAGGTGTCGCACAAGGCCTTGAAGGAGGAGATGGGAAAGGCCCTCGACCTCCTCGGGCTCGACGCCTCGTTCGCCTCGCGCTACGTCAACGTCGGCTTCTCCGGCGGCGAGAGGAAGCGCCTGGAGATGGCACAGATGCTCTTGCTCGCGCCCAGGCTCTCCATCCTCGACGAGACGGACTCGGGTCTCGACATCGACGCCCTCAGGACCGTCGCGACAGCGGTCAACAGCGCCCGCGACGGGAAGCGAAGTTTCCTCATCATCACGCACTACGCAAGGATCCTCAAGCTCATAGAGCCGGATATCATCTACATCCTCATGGACGGCCATGTCGTCCATAAGGGCGGTCCGGAGCTAGCGGATACGCTCGAGGAGAAGGGCTACGGCTGGCTCGAAAAGGGAAAAGCTGTTCAATCTCGTGCAGGAGACAAAGCCTGATTTCTTGACGGATGCAAGGCAGGCATCAATGCTGCGGAGGCAGTTTTCCTAAAGGATGGAGACCGTCAGGGGGATGCCCCCTACGGGGAAGGCGGTCCATGGCTGTGGTGATGCAGGCCGGAGCCGATGCCTGCCGACGAGCCTGATGTATTGCATCGTGTCCATCACGCCGCAAGCCCCGCCAGTGAAAAGATATAAATAGCAAAGCCCCGCTCTGGACCTCCATGAAACTCGAGATGCCCAAAGGCACGAGAGACATCACCCCTGAACAGAAGATTGTACGCGACCGCATGGTCGCCGCCATGACCGACGTGTTCTCATCCTACGGCTTCCTGCCACTGGAGACGCCCTCTTTCGAGCGCTTCGAGGTGCTCGCCTCCAAGTACACGGGCGGCGAGGAGATCCTGAAGGAGATCTTCACCTTCCAGGACCAGGGAAAGAGAAGCCTTGCCCTGCGCTACGACCTGACAGTCCCCTTCGCGCGCTACATCGCGATGAACCCTACCCTGAAGATGCCCTTCAAGCGCTACGCCATAGGAAGGGTCTACAGGGACGGCCCAATCAAGCGGGGGCGCCTGCGCGAGTTCTACCAGTGCGACGCCGACATCGTCGGGAGCTCTTCTATGGTCGCCGAAGCGAACCTCGTGATGCTTGCTGCGGATGTCTTCGCAAGGCTCGGTCTCTCTGTGGATCTCCGCATCAACAACCGTAAGCTCCTCAACGGTATCCTGCTGGAGGCGGGCGTGAGGGGAGAGCTGCTCGAGACGACCATCCTCTCCATCGACAAGCTCGAGAAGATGGGGAAAGGCTATGTGGAAAAGGAGCTCTCCGAAAAAGGCGTCTCCGAGGATGCCATAGGCAGGCTTTTCGCTCTCCTGGAGAAAAAGACGCTCGCGGACCTGACCCTCACGAACGATGAGGGTAACGCCGGAAAGGCCGAGCTCGAGGAGCTTTTCGCGCTCCTTGACGCGACAAAGACTTCTTACACCTTCGACCCGACGCTCGCACGCGGGCTCGCCTACTATACCGGCACGGTCTTCGAAGGATTCCTCACCGAAGAGCTGACAGGCGTCGCCGTCTGCGGCGGCGGCCGCTATGATACCATGATCGGCAAGCTCATCGGGAGCAAGCAGGAGTTTCCTGCTGTAGGCATCTCCTTCGGCCTTGAGGTCTTGTCAGAGGTCCTCAAAGGCGAAGAGGCAACGACTACGCAGCTCTATATCGCGCCTATCGGCGATGTCCTTCCAGAAGCCCTCGCTCTGGCCAAGCGCCTGCGCGCTTCAGGCGTCAAGGTCGACATGGACCTCAATGGCAGGGGCATCAGCAAGAATCTCGCCTACGCCCAGGCCTACCATATCCGCCATGTCCTTATCGTCGGCGAGGACGAGGTCAAGGCCTCGACCTACCAGTTGAAGGACCTTTCGACCGGCGAGCAGAAGCCGGTATCGGAAGAGGACCTTGCCGCGTCTTTCCTCTAGGTCTTATCTATTTCCTTACCTCTCGGTGGTTGTTCTGCGGTACAGGCATTCCGTTCCCGAAAACTTTATAAACTAGTATATGAAAAAATATACTGGATCGGGCATGGGATCGAAAGGGCAGACCAGTCTCTACGTCGTCATCGCCGCTCTCATCATCGTCATGGTGGCGGTCTATTTCGCGCTTAGCTCCGCGAAGGGCCCTGACCAGAACGCAGCGAATACGGCGGCGGTCGGCAACCAGCTGGATGTCAGCTCCATGCAGGAGTTCGCGGTCCAGTGCGTGAAGACTACGGCCATGGACGGCATCGTCAATAACGGGCTGCAGGGCGGCTACTACCAGATGCCAGAGACCTATCTGATCCTGCCGACAGCGGCGGAAATACCCTTCTACTATTATCATGGCGATAATTACCTCCCTACCTTGGGGGTGCTTGAGAACGAGCTCTCGCATTTCATCGACGACCGGCTCGATTTCTGCATCAGGCAGTTCTATACCTTCCGCCAGCAGGGCTATACAGTGCAGGCAGGAAAGATTACCGCCGGTGTCACGATCTTTCCTACGAAGGTCAACGTTGATGTGAAGTATCCGGTCAGCGTCTCTAAAGACGGCCTGACGAGCCAGATGAATGATTTTCCCGTGACGATAGAGGTCCCCTACGGCCAGATGTACTGGATGGCAGCCAATATCACCCAGGATGTCGTGGCCGACCCTTATTTTGTGCATGTGACCAAGAACTTCGCGTATATGGACGCGACCGGACTGCTGGTGAACACGGCGGATCTCGACGGCAGCGTCATCTATGCGATAAAGGACAACGCCACGACCTATGACGGAAAGAGCCTCTTCTTCCTCTTCGCGACGGAGCCGGAGCCAGAGAACCATGCGCCTCTTATCACGTCCTCTCAGGATACCTTCGCGCTCAAGGCAGGCGTCCCCTTCAATACCACGATCACGGCGAGCGACATGGAAGGCGACACGGTCTTCTTTTCGGACAATTCCACGCTCTTTACGATAGGCTACTACTCGGGCTATATCAGCTTCACGCCGAACGCGACGGAGGTCGGCTCGCATCTCGTCAACATCACGGCCTCGGACGGCAAGGATAATTCATCAAAAATCATCGATCTTGAGGTGGGGCAATGAGGGCTCTTTGGATTGTCCTCCTGCTCGTGCTCGGGCTTTCCGTCGTCCATGTCGCGGCGGCGGCGGGCACGACTAACCAAGGGAGCTGTACCATCAGCGGCGGCGAGCTCAATCCTGGCTGCGACGTCTCCGTCCTGACCGACCTGTCAAATGTGAATCTAGCTAAGTTAAGCACCGACCAGTTCAAGCATCTCGACCTCACGAAAGTCAGCTCTTCCCTCCTGACCAAGATGAAAAGCGGCGACTGCAGCGATGCCTGCTATGCCGACATCGCTGCAAATCCCGGATTCGCCAATTTCCTCAACAATGCAGGCACTGATGTTAAGAATATCGACCTCAGCAAGCTGGACTACAACAACCTTGACGTGAACAGCCTACAGCAGTTCTTCTCGAACATCAGGGCGAACGCCTACGACAGCATCAAGGATATCCCCTGGACCAGCATCAACGATATCAGCAAGAAAGAGACCATGATGCAGTACCTTTTCGGGATCAAGAGCGTTACCCTTGACCAGAGCAAGTTCCAGGGCGTCAACATCGTCAACACGCAGACCAACGGTATCGTGATCACGAACAAGGACGGAAAAACCTACCTCCAGGTCGATCAGCATATCAACGCGCCGGACATGACCCTGACCCAGGACAGTGACGGCAATTTCGTCTGGTCCAACACGAAAACCGATTCGAAAGTGACTTTCGGGACGTGCGCTGACGCGCCGACAGACGCGAATAAGTGTACCTTCCGCATCGACAGCAGCGGAGCTGTCCATGCTCCTAGCCTCCTCGACACGCCTATCACCCTTGCCAGCGGCGAGAACATCAAGATCGACGACAACGGCGGCGGCAAGCTCACGATAAACGGCGTGCCTGTTTCGGTGGACAGCAAGGATCTCAAGAGCCTCAATGTCATCTCTACGGATGCCGCGAAAAAAACAGTGGATATCGCGGTCGCGTACAACGGCGGCATAACCTATAAAGCACAGGGCGCCAACCCCAGCTCACAACTCAGTTTTAGCGAAGATCAGGTGAAGTTCGACGGGGAATATGGCGTGGCGACCCCTGACGCTTTCCTCACCCGGACCGACAGCAAAGGGGCGCAGTCCTTTTCGCAGTCGACGACAGAAGCGATAACGGGCAAGAAGGCAGGAGACTCCTTCGCCTTGGATCTGGGCGCATCAGGTCCGACCTGTACCGGCTGCGAGAACGCCTTCTACGGTGACACCGAAAGCTCTTTGGGTTCGTTCTATCTCACCGGCTCGGGATCCTTGTCGAAACGCTATACCCTCACTGGCGGAACACTGTATTATGAGGCGAAGTCCTATAATAAGCAGTCGCTATCAGTCATCGATTCGCACAAGATCCAGGGCATTGTGGACGGCGAGAGCGGTTCTGTATCGTTCTATTCCGACAAGGTCCAGGCCAAGGAGGCCTCGATCAAGCTCGATGATAGCAACGGCATGGACGTCAAGACCGTGACGAACGGCGCCTTCCAGAACCAGCTGACGCTCGATCATTTCCATGACGTGACCGTCAACCTCGACACGAGCGGCAAGGTGGACAATATGGTCT
>JBJKRA010000004.1:0-6931 GCA_046704905.1 Candidatus Woesearchaeota archaeon | reverse complement strand
GATGAGAGCGAGGATGGGTATGGAAAGACCCGGGGACATCTGCAGAAAAGGCATCAGCACCGGATCCAAAAAGGAGGTAAAAGCCATTCTTATTGTTTGATGAACTTGCGCAGCATCGGGTTCATGTCCATGAGATGCTGCTGCGCGATCTCTTCATAGAGGCTGTAGATGATCATGACCGTCAGCAGGATGCCCGTCCCGTTCGCGAGCGCTCCCGCGAGATCGGCGATGGCGGCGAGTATGCCGACGCCTATCGCGCCCATGATGGTCAGCGGCGGGATGTAGCGGTCGAGGATGCGTTCGAGGATGCGTTCGTCCTTCCTGAACCCTGGGATCTGCAGGCCCGAGGACATCATGGTCTTGGCCTGGCTCGCGGAGTCCATGCCTGAGGTCTCCATCCAGAACCAGGAGAATATCACGCAGGCGATCATGAAGAAGAGCAGGTAGGTGAATCCCTGCAGGACGCTCTGCCAGGTGATCGTGCCGGTGATGATCTCCCCCATCATGCCGTAGTTGGTGCTCTGGCCAGGGATCGATATCCACTTGTTGAAGCCGGACGCGGGCGTATTGCTGCCCGCGGCGAACGTGCCGAGGATGGGATAGCCCCAGTTCTGCAGGAGCCTCGCCCACAGCTGGAAGTTCGCGATCAGCGCCGCGGCCAGTATGACCGGGATGTTGCTCGTGTAGATGAACTGCAGCGGCCAGCGCATGCCGTGCCCCCTGATCTGCCCGTAGGACAGAGGGATCTCGACCTTCATCGATTCCATGTAGACGGAGAGCGCGAACACGACCACGGTCGTGATGATCGCCGAAAGCGACAGGGCGAACGTCGCGGAGTCGCCCTGGCCGAGGGACTGGAAGAGGCGCAGGAACTCTCCTGTCGCGTAGGTCGCACCGCCCGCGGCCGAGGTCGCGGAGCTCGACACCCAGGAGAACGCCCGGATGAAGAGCGTCTTGCTGACGCCCGCGGCGATGAAGAGGCTGATGCCCGACCCGAAGCCCCACTTGCTCACCACCTCGTCGAAGAACAGGATCAGCGTGCCGCCTACGAACAGCTGCAGCACGAGGAACCACGGCGATGTGCCCGTCGTCGGGGAGAGGCCTCCCATGAACACGAAGACGATGCCCTCGAAGATGATGAAGAAGAACGAGAGCAGCTTCTGTATCCCCTGGAAGCGCTGCTTGCCTTCATGGCTGTTCAGGTCGAACTTCATGATGCCCGCGCCGTTGAGCAGCTGCAGCACGATGGATGCCGTGACGATAGGCCCGATACCGAGCGTGATGAGGCTCCCGAACGCCGCGCCGAGGATGACCGAGAGGAACTGGAAGCTCTGCAGCGCGTTGTTGCCGAGGCCGGCGAGAGGTATCGCGGTCAGGACGAAGTAGAGGACGAGGATGATGCCGGTCCACTTCAGCTTCTCGTTGAACGAGAGCTTCTTCTGCGTGGGCGACTTTACCTCGGGGAGGTTGTTGAGGACCGCGTCGAAAAATGACATTTTGTGTTCAGGCAGGGAGGACGACGTCTCCGCCGGCTTCCTTGATCTTCTGGACTGCCCCCTCTGAGGAGGCCTTCACCGTAACCTTGTATTTATGCTTTACGTTACCACTGCCGAGCAGCTTGCCGTAGCCGAGCCGGGTCAGGTCCACCACGTAGAGGTCCTTCTCGAGGGTCGCCTGCTTCGCCGAGACGAGCCTTTCAATCCTGCGCTCGAGCTCCGCGACGTTGATCGTGCGGACCTCGGCGGCCAGGGAGACGAAGCCCTTCTTCCTCTCGTCGCGCCAGTAGCTGGGCTTCTTAGCGTCGCCGCGCTTGCCGGTGCCGGCGTTCCCGCGTCCGCCCCTGTGCCCGGCCCCGCGGTGCTTCTTCATCGAGCCCCAGCCGTGGGTCTTGCTTCCGCGCTGCCGTTGGACCTTTCGTTTCTTCTTCTGCATGGGAATCACTTCTCCGTCGCTGCAGGGGCCGCCGCAGGCGTAACCATGCGCAGCACAAGATCGTTGATCTTCTCCTTGCGGTTGCCGAGGGCCCCGCCGTTGGCGAACGCGACCTTGATGCCCTTCCTGGCGAAGCCCTTCCTGGGCGGGTTGAGACGGTACTGCCCGAGGAACAGCTTATGCTCCCCGGAGAGCGCGTTCTTCTGCGCGGCAAGCGCCTTCGCGACGGCCTCGTCGGCCGTACCGTAGGTCACGTAGTCCTTGACCTTGCGCAGCATCCCCAGCGTCGAGGGCGTCGCCTTCACGAGGACGCACGTGTTCACGCGGTCCAGGTGCAGCATCGCGAGCGCATCCCTGATGGGCGCGGGCATGTGATGGCTGCCCCGGATCCTTATGGCGGCAATGATCGTATCGGCCATTTTCACTCCTCACCTGCATGCGCTGCCGTCTTGGGAAGGGAGCCTTCCACGACGGCAAGCGTCTCCTTCTGCTGTGCCGAGAGCTTCACCGAGGTCAGGTTGCGGAGAGCCGCGAAGCACGCCATGACGAGGTTCTGCTTCGTGCTGGTCTTGCCGGTGACCTCGCTCCAGACGTCCCTGATGCCCGCGAGCTCGAGGATCTTCTGGCACTCCTTCTCGACGCGTAGTCCCGTGCCCTTCGGCGCCGGGATGAGCGTGAGCGTCACCGATCCCACTTTCCCGCTCGTGACGAACGGTATGCTGTGCGGGGTCCTGCAGTTGCACTGCCAGCTCCCGCAGCCCCTCCTGATCTTCATGACATTGAGCTTGGCCTTGCGGAGAGCCTTCTCGCGCGCAGGGACGGTCTCCTTGGCCTTGCCCCTGCCCATGCCGACGTGGCCGTCCATGTCGCCGATGACGCCGAAGGTCGTGAACTTCGGCTTGTTCCCTTCCTGCGTCTTTTTCTGGGTCTGCTTGAAGACCCGGCGCTGGCCGCCGCCGAACTTGCCCTTCGCCTGGCCGACGAGGAGCAGCTCGGTCTTGAGGTCAGGGAGGAGAGCGTCGACGATCTCGAACTCGAGTATCTGCTCGCCGCGCTCGAGGATAGGATCGATGTCCCGCTCGAGGCCCTTCTTGATCTGCTGGCCGAGCAGGGTCTTGGGGAACCAGTCGGGGTAGAGCGGGCGGTTCTCGACGACCTCCTGGGTCTCGATGTCCTCTCCCGGCTCCTCGACGAGCTCCTCCTCAGGAGTCTCCTTCTTCTTCGGTTCGGTCTTACTTGCTTTCTTCGTTGCCATTTTGCATCCGGGCCTTTATCTGGTCAATGTCCGCGCTGATGGTCGCAGGATTGATCTTGTCCTTGGTGTAGCGCGCGAAGCGCTCCTTGTGCGATTCGTAGTATGCGGCGATGTGCTTGCCGAGCAGCCGGTCCTCGCTAGGGAAGACCTCGGGGTCGTGCGGCACGGAGAGCCCCGCATCCACGGCGCCCTTCAGGATCGCGTAGTAGCGGAAGCCGGCCCGTGGCGTGACGAGGCCGAGGTCGAAGACCGCCCCGCCGACATTCCTGGCGAGCGCCGTCTTTCCGGCGAGGAAGCCGGTCAGGTAGGCGGCTGGCGTGTTGCCGGTAGCGTACTTCCACCCGTATTTGGAGAGGTTCTTCGACGAGACGGAGAACAGCACCTTGTCGCCCTCGGCCCCGTACTGGACGAGCTGCACGAGGAAATAGCGGTTGCTGTGCCGCACAACGAGACGTGGCTTCCCGCTCTTCAGGAGCGAAAGTCGCTTCCTGTAGTTGGTCTTGCCCTCTCTCCGGCGTCGGTAGGGGATTGTTCGTAGCATCTTACTTCTTCTCCTTCAGTCCTTTCTCGGTGAGGAACAGGTTGATGTGGCGCCTGCTGCGGAAGAACCCGCCCTTGCACTTGAGGTAGAGCGAACGGAAGGTC
Source organism: Candidatus Woesearchaeota archaeon (assembly GCA_046704905.1). Lineage (GTDB taxonomy): Archaea > Nanobdellota > Nanobdellia > Woesearchaeales > JAWAQC01 > JAWAQC01. The sequence continues at coordinate 3,099 of JBJKRA010000004.1, read as the reverse complement.
TTCGTGCTGACGACTCCCTTCTCGCGCAGCTCCCTGATGAACTCGCGCTGGCTCCTGATCTTGTCCATCCAGGCGTCCTTGCCGGGCTTACGCGCATTGGCCGTGCCCTTGCGCTTGCCTAGGCCCCTGCGCCTGCCCTTCGCCTTCTGGTCGTGGCGGGCGCGCGTGCGGCCATGGCTCTGCTCATTGGCGTCGCGCTTCCTGACCGTTGACGATTTGGCGAGGCTGCGCATGTCCTGCAGCGTGATCGCCTCCTTGATCTCGTCGAGCTTGGTCTCATCGAAGACCACCTTCTTCGGCGAGGTCTTGAGGACGCGTGCCGCCATCCGTTTCTTCATGTCGAGTTTCATGGTGTCTAGACCCGCTTGGTGAGGACCTTGTCCTTCTCCTCTTTCTCCTTCTCATGGGCGTCGGGAGTCTCTTCGCCAGGCTCCTCCTTCTCCGGAGCGGCCTTGGCCTTCTCTTTCTTCCTGCCGCCCTTCTCGGACTTCTTCGATGCGGCCTTCTTCTTGCCCTTCGCCGCCTTCTTCTCCTTGCGTGCTGCGACTGCCGCCTCGAAAGAGGCCTTCAGGTCTGCAAGGGCCTTCTTGGTATCGTGATAGTTGAGCACGGTGATGCCAGCCTCAGCTGCCGCGGACAGGATCGCTATGCGCTTCTGGAGCCCCACGGTCGCCGGGATCTCTGCGCCCTGGACCTTCGGGTCGAGGCCCTTGAGCGCCTCCGGGTTGGCGGCGGTCACGATCGCGAGACCCTTCGGGTGCAGGCCGTACACGGCCTTCGGCGAGCCGTAGCCGCGGCTGACAGAGACGCGGTAGCCCTTCTTCGCGAGGCGCATCTTGTTCTGCAGCCCCTTGGGGCGGCGCCATTTCGTGCCGACGCGGGTGCGCTTGTGGCCGTCCGCACGCAGGAACGCCGGCTTCCTCTTCTTGATGTCCTTCCTGAGCTTGAGTGCATCCATTGTCCTAGACCTGCTTGCCTGCTTTTTCGATGAGATAGATGCCGTCCTGGAAGACCCTGTTGTCGAATCCGGGACGCCTGGTGAGCTTCTCGATGTCCGAGACCACCATGCCTGCGATCTCCTTGTCCGCCGAAGCGACCGTGATGGTCTCCCCTTCCACCTTCACCTCGGCCCCTTTCTTGATCGCGAGCGTGCGCGGGACCTTCTCGCCGATGAAGTTCTTGATCACGAGCTGGCCGTTCGCGACGGACACGTTCATCGGGAAGTGGCCGGAGCAGATCTTGAGCTTGTAGGAGAAGCCCTCGGTCACGCCGAGGACCATGTTACGGAGGTGCGAGGCGATGGTGCCTGCGTCCATCTTGTCCTTACGCGTGGGTGCCGCCGTCTTCGCGGCGACCATGATCTTCCCGTCCTCGACCGTGACGGCTATGCGCCGGTGCAGGAGGTTCCGGGAGAGCTCTGTCTTGGGTCCCTTGACGTCAACGACACCGTCCTTGGCTGCGGCGGTGACGCCGTCCGGGAGCACGATGCTCTCCTTGATGATCTTCTTTTCAGTCTTTGCCATAAGCGTTCAACCCTAGTAGCAGTAGGCGATGAGGCGTCCGCCGATGTTCTTCTTGCGCGCCTCCGTATGTGTCATCAGGCCCTGCGGCGTCGAGACGATCAGGATGCCGAAGCCCTGCGCGATCAGGTAGCGCTGCTCGAACTTCTGCAGCTCGTCCACCGTCACGGAGAAGCGCGGCTTGATCACGCCGCACGCGTTGACGCGCCCGAGCAGGTACAGCCTCCCTTTGACGGCGCTGCCCACCTTGCTCTCTTCGAGCGCCCCTACATAGCCGTTGTCGTTGAGCAGGGTGAGCACCGACCTGACGAGCTTCGAGACAGGGGTCACGGCAAGCTCCGGCTTGCCGAGCTGGTCGTAGACCTGAAGGGTCGAGAGCAGGTTTGCGAGTGGATCGTTCAATGTCATCTGTGGTCACCTATGAGTACTGGGAAAAGCCGATCTCGGTCGCGATGTCGCGGAAGCACTGGCGGCACAGGTGCAGCCCGTACTTGCTGATGTGTCCCCTCACGCGTCCGCAGCGCACGCAGCGCCTGGACAGCACCGTGCAGGTCCTCTTCTTCGGTGCGTTGTGCTTGAGGTATTTCTTGAGCTTCGCCGGCTTCTTCTCCAGCTGGACGAAGGCCTTTTTGTAGTCGCTTGCGGTCATCGGTTCACTCCTCCTCCATGATCTTGATCTTCCACGCCTCTTTGGCGAACGCGACCGCCTCCTCCTTGGAGATGCGGTGCTTCACGCCGACGTTCGAGGCGTTCTTCCTGCGCTTGATCGAGAAGCCCGGCCGCTCCAGGGTGACCGTGACCTGCAGCCCCATCATGCCGATCTCCGGATCGTACTTCGCGCCCGGCACGTCGATGTACTCGGTCAGTCCGAACGAGACGTTGCCCTGGCTGTCGAAGCTGCGCAGCGACAGCCTCATGTCACGAGCGTCGAGCAGGCGGAGAAGCACTGCCTGGGCGTCGGCCTTGCGCAGCGTCACCTTGACGCCGACAGGAAGGCCCGGTCGCAGGCCCCAGCCGGGGATGCGCTTCTGGGTGACGGTGCGCACCGGCGTGCGGCCGGTGAGCATGGTCAGGAGCCTGATGCCACGCTCGATGTTCGCCTGCTCCTTTCCGGTCCCGATGTTCAGGGTGACCTTCTCGATTCTGAGTGATCGCATGGATGCCATACTTATTCAGCCTTCTTCTCAGCAGCCGGTGCGGCCGCCTTCTTCTCCGCCTTCGGTTTGTCTTTCGTCTTCTTCTCGCTCTTGGGCTTCTTCGCGCGGGGCGCCTTGGCCTGCTTGGTCCGTCCGGCGAGCGCGAGCGGCGTGAAGGATTTCGCCTCATAGGTGGCGGGGACCGCGCAGAGGTATTTCGTGGCGACGGTCACGGTCTCGCCGTCCCCGGTCGCGAGCTGCGAGAGTTTCGGCGACAGCGAGGTGACCTTTCCGGAGAGGCCCGTCTTCTTCCCGTGGTAGACCACGGCAGAGACGCCCTCGGCCAGGCGGAGGGCCCCGACGGGCGACGAGTCCCCGGCGCTCTCCGAGACGATGAGCGTGTCCCCGATGGACAGTGCGCTCCTGAACGCAGCGATCTGGTC
>JBJKRA010000003.1:0-3561 GCA_046704905.1 Candidatus Woesearchaeota archaeon | reverse complement strand
ATTTCAGTAACGCCACGACAGGCGAGAAGTATTTTGTGTGCTATACCGGCGCCGATAAGTTCGGCAATGTGCTCGGCGACGTCCTCAACCCTATACATATTCTTAACGGCATTCATAACGATGTCGCGGCAGCGGGCGCCTGCCAGTCCGTCGGCCATTACGTCTGCTGGAACGGCACGACCGGGTGGCTGAAGTACAACGGGACCGGTTCCTCATCCTACTTTTCCGAGATCAACGGTAAGGCCACCAATGCTCCTGACTATATGGGCACTCTGCCCTCGCCGGACTTCCATTCGAGCGCTCTGCCCAAGGCCTACATAGACAAGCTCAACGGCGATACTATCACTACCAACGATATCTCCTCCCAGCAGGCGACCGGCTGCTGCCCTGCGGACTCGTGCTGGGGCGGATCTGAAATGGGGTGCATGCCCCAGGATTCGACTATCCAGGGCGTGTCTAGCCCAACCACTGCCTCAAAGCTCTGCCTGAACGACAACGCCGACTACGTCTGCAGGAAGGGCGACTGGGTGGACGTGAAGACTGCTCTTTCCTACAACCCGGATTATTCCTGCGGGAACGTGTGCAAGCCAATGAATGGCGAGCCGAGCTGCTTCCTTCGGGCTTCTCCTGATGTGATCGGCAACACCTCCTGGAACGCTGATGAGAGGGCCGCCATCTTCGCCTCCGGGATCACGGGAAAGGTGTACGACGGGGGCAAACCGACCGGCTACTGCGTACCGAGCGGCTACAGCCCGAACATGACCGCAGATGTGCAGGGCGAGCAGAACTACCTCTGCGCCGCCGGCAACTGGACGACGAAGACCGCCTACATAGCGGCCATGCTCAAGTCCTATGCCCTCAGCATGCTGAAGAGCGGCGAGGTGAAGACGAGCTATTCGATCGCCTGCGACAACGGCCAGAACGGCGTCGCGTTCTTCCCTGAGCCAAGTCAGGTGCCTGAGCTTTCCAAGTCCTATCCCTCCTGCGTGCTCAACATCGACAACCAGTCCACCGTCATCTACGGGTTCGTGTACGGCGATGAAAACGGTCCTGCGGCCGACCCCGTCCTCAAGGACTTCTCCAACGGCTTCCCGGGGACAGAGGTCTCCGGCGAGAGGCTCGGGTCCTACCTGTCGAACGCCATCGAGGCGCTATCCTCCTCTGATTATACCTTCACTAATATACCCGATCCCGGCCTGACGAAGGAGCCGCTCTCTATCGTGGTGAACCCAGGCTACCATATCGTCCTCATCACCAGGCATGCCGCCATAGGCGATCCGCTCGGGGCATTCCTGACGGAGACGTTCAATGCAGATACCGTCCTGAACTTCTTCGTCAACCCCATCCGGTCCTTCATAAACCTCATGACCAATATCGAGAACAGCTTCATCACCACCCCTTTCACGACAGATATCATGAAGATGGACAGCTACATCCCGGCGCTCCAGTTCAACCGCTCCTTCGAGTACAACTATACCAAGACCGACAAGAGCGTTGTCGCGTACGAGACACCGTCCCTGTATCTGCATCCGAGCTACCTCTTCTTCCGATACATCGGCTTCGAGACGAACTTCTTCTCAGCGATCCAGTCCTACGAGAACACGCCTGGAGCCGGCGCCTACAAGATCCCCGGCGGCTACCAGTTCGTCTTCGAGCAGAAGGCAGGCGTCGACGCAATGCTCCCCGTCTGGAACGCGCTGACCACGGCGCTGCGGCCGACCGGCGAAGCGCCGCTCTCCGTCGCCCCTAAACTGTCGATCACCGCGACCGGGTCCTTCCTCACCAACCATGTGCTCAATCTCACGGCGCACTACCGCGATAGCCATGGCCGTGTCGTCCAGCTCAGCCAGGACGCGTGCGAATGGTCACTACCTGAGAATCTCATCACACCTGTATCCCGGACCTACACCTGCTCGAACTACAGCGTCATCGTGAAAACGCCTGACCTCAGCGTGGGTCTACTCTACGTATCCACACACCAAAGCGCTCATCAGGCATTCACGCTGCTCGACCCGTCCCAGGTCATCACGAACCTCGACCTCTCGCCTAGGCAGGCCTACGCCGACTCGACGCTCCAGGCGTCCTTCCGGAAGGCTGATCCTAACGCGATGAACCCGGCGACGATCATGGTCACCTGGTACAAGATCAACAGCACCGGGACGCATGAACTGTCTTCCTCATCGCTTTCCAATCCTACCTCGCTCTCCTTCACCGAGCTCGATCCGCTGACACGCCAGCCCTTCCTCGAGGCGGGGGCAGAATACTACTACAGCATCAGCGACGTCAACTACAACGGCGTCCAGCTCTCCCGTTCTTTCGTCTCGCCGAAGGTGAAGATCAAGCCCTACCGCTTCTCCTGCGTAAGCTCGACCACTGCCTGCGGACAGGGAACAATCACCGTGTTCGGCTACAACGATGCTGTCGGCCTCACTCCCTCATCGAGCGCTGCCAACCATGAATGCTGTTCTGCCATAGGAAGGGACGGCTCCAATGCCCTCTCGATGGCGCTCGGAAGCCAGTGCGGCATAGGCGATATCCCCTATGCGCAGTTCAACCTGACCGACATCCAGGGCCAGAACGCCGGCGCATGCCTCTTCCTGCAGAACGCGGGCTCTTGGCGGCTCCATATCGCACAGACGGCCGGCAGCTGCGACCCCGGTACGGTCTGCGTGACCACGGTCAACAGCACCGGGCATTCTCTGGGCGCCTGCGGGCTCGCGCCGGGCACGAACCTATGCTACAACATCACCTCCTGAACGGTCACCATGTCAAAATGCGAACCCGTGCTCAGATCGGCGGCATGCTTGTCATCCTCTTCCTCGTTCTGCTAGCGCTCTTCCTCGTCGTTTTCTTCTCCCATCCGCAATCCTCCTCCTCGCCGCTCGACCTCGGACAGCCGCTCGACTACCAGTCCTTCAACGAATACGTCTCAGCATGCTTCTCCCTGGCCGCGAGCAACGGGCTCATGCTGCTCGGGGACCAGGGCGGAAAGCTCTACTACTACGAGGCGAGCGGCCTCGCGCCCCTCATAGCGCCGCCCTACTTCGGACAGAAGACCTACGGCGCGTGGACCATCCCCCTCAACATCAGCGGAAAGTACTACAACGTCAGCTATGGGCTCCAGGCCCCGTCCTTCTACACCATCACCCCCCCGCCCTACTATCCCGAGGTCAACCATACCATCCGCGAGGCGTACAATCCGCCGGAATTCCCCCTCCCCCCTTTCGGCGCCGTGATGAGCGGCTATCCGCCTGCTCTCGGATCCTTCATCCCCCTCTGCGACCTCCACGGCACGAACGTGCCGAACAACCCGCTCGAGCCGGACTACTGCGAGAGCTACGGCCTCTCCTACTCCATGGAGCAGTACCTTCGCACCTACTTGCTCAACCGGACCGTCTCCTGCATCGAGAAGTACAACGACAGCGCATACAACGTATCCCTCCTCAAGCCAAACATCACGGTCAGGATAACCGACACCGATGTCCGCTTCTCCCTCGACCTGCCAGTCTCCTTCAATTACACGAGCTCGTCGTTCAGCGCCAACGGGGTGTCGCTGCATAT
>JBJKRA010000002.1:0-3480 GCA_046704905.1 Candidatus Woesearchaeota archaeon | reverse complement strand
CGAGTTCTCCACCGCCTCGGCGATGCGCGAACGGTCAGAGGCCTCGGCCCTGTCTATCACGAGATCGATATCGTGCTTCTTGTAGCGGTCGAGCGACGCCTTCTCGTCCGTGCGCTGGATCGTGCCGTTCACCCTGACACGGGCATAGCCTTCCTTGTGCAGGTCGGAGAGGAGCTTCTCGTACGTCCCTTTCTTCTGCCGGACGAGAGGCGCGAGCACCGTCACCTGCCCTGACAGCTCCTCGCCTATCCGCTCGGCGATCCTCTGCGGCGACTGCGCCTCTATCCTTGTCCCGTGCTCGGGGCAGTAGGGTATGCCTATGCGCGCGAACAGCAGCCGCAGGTAGTCGTAGATCTCCGTCACCGTGCCGACCGTGCTCCTGGGGTTCTTGCTCGTCGTCTTCTGGTCGATCGAGATTGCCGGCGACAGCCCTTCGATGCTGTCCACATCCGGCTTGTTCATCAGCCCGAGGAACTGTCGGGCATAGGAGGAGAGCGATTCCACGTACCTGCGCTGGCCTTCCGCGTAGTTTGTGTCGAACGCGAGCGTCGACTTGCCAGAGCCGGACAGCCCTGTGATCACGATCAGTCTGTCCCGAGGGAGGGAGATGCTGATATTCCTGAGATTGTGCTCGCGCGCACCCTTGATGGTGATGTGATCCATTGCCCTGCCGGAACGGGCCGGCGTTTATATAACTTTAGAAAGATTATCGGACTCGATGCAGAACTTTCTAGCAACGGTGAAAGAGAACTGACAGGATGTGCAGAAGCAAAATTTATATACTCACCATCCCTAAAAAAGGACAACCCTTTCCGTCGGTGTGCCAACCCATATCCAGGTGAACAAGATGGCGTCCATGAGCCATATCCGGTGCGAACAGTGCAAGACCCTCACCCCTGCCTCCGACATCCGCTACGTCGTGGTGGATGGGGAGAAGAAGGCCCTCTGCAGCAACTGCAACATGCCGAAGAAGGCGGCGGAGGATCCGAAGAGGCTCAAGGTCCCCTATTTCTGCGAACGCTGCAAGTACCGCTTCCTCTACAACCCCTACGGCGAGGTGCGCCTGCGCTGTCCGCTCTGCGGCCAGGATGATGAGATTGTGAAGGTCAGGACCGGAGCCGAGCACCTGGAAGGCTAGCGTGCCGCGTACTTTTCGGCGGCTCTGGCAAGAAGGTCGCTCTGCATCAGCGTGAATGCGATATCCTCTTCAGGCTGTCCTGCTGCCCATTTGTAGAGCGCTTTCCGGTAATGCCAGCCGATGTCGGTCCCTGCTGTAGGGATGGCCGAGAGCAGGGTGAGGACAGTGCCTGCCAGCGGATAGCCCGAGCCGGCGATGAAGAGCGATCCGAGGGCGATCGTTCCCCAGATTGTCTGGTATATGGCAGATGCGGTCTCATCCTCATATCCCACGGCGGATTCCGCGAAATGACGGTGCAGTTCCCTGCTTTCACGCCAGGGCAGGGATGCGAAAAGGCCTTTTCGGGTCGCATACGCGAGCCTTCCTGCATACTGCGCACGCGTATTCAGGTACGCGACTGTCAGCGGCAGGTCTTCGAGCCGGTCATGCTCATGGAGCAGCCGAAGCTCCTTTGCAAGCACCTTCTCGAGGCTCGGCTGCGGAAGAAGGACGTTGAGGCTGCTCCTGGTTCCCATGCAGGGCGTGAGGGTCCTTGTGTTTATATATTTTATTACTGTAAAGGGGTATCTCCTGGGGGATTGCGCAAGCAAGGCCGTTCCCTGGTCGGATGCCTGAATAAAGCCATATTTAAACGAAAAGGGGAATCTTTATCAATCGGCTTGTCCTAAATGCGCGTTTCGTGCCAATGATCCGCTATCTCTGCCACGCGTGCAAGGAGCCGCTTTTCTCCAGCGAGGACCAGTTCGACTGCGGCATCGACAGGCTCTGCTTCAGGAAGGCGGGAAACGTCACGACCGAGCCGGACCGCTCCTTCGCCATCTACAAGACCGGCGTCTACTGCGCCTCCTGCAAGGCACGTCTCGGCAACGTCTACGATGACGGGAAATTCTGCGGCGATACGCATCCGGAAGCGGGCAGGCGCTACTCGATCAAGCCCGGCGCGGTCGTCGAGAAGAAGGAGTGATTCACGCTTTCTTTTTCCTGAAGGCGAGGGCCGCCGCGATGACGGCGAGCGTAAGGAATGCCGTAAAGGACATCAGGGGGATGGTCAGATAGCCGTACGCGAACACGTAGCGCGTGCCGCAGCTCGCGCCGTCCGTGCCGGAGCAGAAGATAGGCGCGACGCTCGTCCACTGCATGGCCGACTGGTAGCCGGAGACGAGCAGGCCGAGCACGGAGAGCCAGAAGGCGTACAGCCCTGCGCCCTTGTCCTTTCGCAGCCACGCGATCAGGAACAGCAGCGCCTGCGGGTAGAGTAGGATACGCTGGTACCAGCAAAGCTCGCAGGGGGCGAACCCCAGTACGTTCGAGTAGAACAGGCTGCCGAGGAGCGCGGCGAGCGAGAGGAGCAGGCCGAGCAGGAGGCCCTTCGCCGAGAGCAGCGAGAACAGCCACTTCCTGGCACGGGAAGAGATGAGCGCCGCGGCGCCCGCGGCCACGAGAAGGACCTGCAGGAGCAGCGTGCCGTTGATCACGACCTGGTCGAGGTAGGCGTACATGCCCTTGGGAGTGGAATGCGCTTCTATTTAAATGTTACAGCCGCAGAGGCCGGCAGCTTTTTGTAGCGGGCCCTCTCCCCTCCTGTCATGGAGATGGAGATGAAGTTCGCCTGCCGGGATTCCGCCGGTATCCTCAGGCGTCTTCTTGCGCTGGGGTTCGCGGAGAAAGGGAGGACCGGCCAGCGCGACACCTACTACCGCTGCGCAGAGCCCGCAGAGGACGGTGCGCTCGAGTATCTGCGCCTGCGCGAGGACCTGTCAGGGAGGAGGGCCAGTCTAGACCTCCATCGCGCGAAGGACGACTTGGCGACCGAAGAGCATGAGACGGCCGTAAGCGACCCGAAGGCCATGAAGCAGATTCTCGCGCATCTCGGCTACGAGGTCAGGTGCATCGTCGAGAAGGAGCGTACCGCCCTGCAGAAGGGCAAGGCCCTCGTCATGCTCGACGGGGTAAAGGGCCTCGGCTCCTTCATCGAGCTTGAGACGGAAGGGGACGATGAGGCGGCGGCGGAGAAGGGGCTCTCGGCCCTCGCCGGAGAGCTGGGCCTCACGCAGGAGGACCGTGTCAGGGATGCGGGCTACCCTGACCTTCTCCTGCAGAAGAGAGCCTAGCGCGGCACGAGCAGCAGCGTCGCGTGCACGACGAGATCCCTGCTCGAAGGGCGGTAGCGTAACGCCTTGATGGAGGAGCGTGCCTTGCGTTCGGAGAGCGCAAGTACCTGCCTCTGCCCCTGCCGTTGCTTCGTGCGCAAGGCGGAAAGTTCCCTGCGCAGCTTCGCTATCCATTGCTTCTCCGCTTTCACCTGCGCCATCGCGTCCTGCATGGCCTTGGTCTCTGCGGCG
>JBJKRA010000001.1:0-3206 GCA_046704905.1 Candidatus Woesearchaeota archaeon | reverse complement strand
ACATCCTTCTGGTCGAAGCGCTTGCGGTACAGCTTCGTCCCTTTGCTGCTGATCTCCTTGTATCGGGTTATGGCCTTCTGCAGATAGTAGGCAGGCAGGCCGTTCTCACCATCCACGACGACAGGGGTCTCGATGAAGAGCTTCCCGCCGCGCAGGAGATAGTCCTCGATGGCGAAACGCTCTTTCCCCAGCCTCTCCAGATACGGCTGCCAGTAGTAGTTGATGGCGGACTCGAGGACCGTCAGCGAGTTGTCCCACCCTCCGCTGCCTGCCCTCTTGCCGGAGCGCTCCTGTCGAGCCATCTCATGGCCATACAGGGGGAAGAGGGCCCGACGCGCCTCCTCCTTCTTCATGGCCAGCTCCTTGCTTATCTGCTCGAGCGTCGCTTCGCCATGTAGCAGCCGTTTGAGCAGCTCATCTATGACCCATTCAAGCGGAGCCAGGGGCTCTGCAGCGATAGGCTCCTGCTCTTCTGTAGCTTCGGCCATAGGGAAGTGTCCTCACAGATGGAAGATGTTGTAGCGCTTCTTCGCCGCAGCCACCTCTTCCTTGAAATATCCCTCGTTCCTTTCCGTCATGGCCTTGGCGAGACCGGGGTCCAGGGGTGACGTGAAGCCTTTCAGGAACCTCTCGTGAGCGCTGACCTTGTTCATGTAGTTTGTATAGTCCGATCCCTCGAAGGATTCCGCCATCTCCACTGCCTTCTCTTTCGTGTATCTCAGCAGGATGGCCATCGTGTCCTTGAGGACATGGATCGCCTTGGCGTCCTCCTCCGCGATCTCCTGCCTTGCGCTATAGGATTCCAGGAATTTCCCGGTCTCCTGGATCAGCGACTCGTTCTTCGCCAGGCGTCGTATCTTCTTGTCGCCGGAGAGCTCCTTGAAGTGTATCGTGTTGTCGATCGAGTCGGCGTACTTGGCGAGAGCGCCGGCGATGAGATAGCGCAGGGAAGGATCATCTTTCTTGACCTGGTTGGCTATATAACCGAACATCTGCTCCACACGCTCCTCGAAGTGTATCTCGTCGCCCTTCCCGCCCCATTCTTTGTTCAGGAAGCCCATCATGGGCAGATAATGGTGCTTGAAGAAGTATTGGGCTTCAGGATCAGCATCGAAATTCTGGACATTGGCATCCGTCTCCGCAAGAAGGGAGTAGTCCATCCTCTTGATGTCTTCCTTGAGCTTGTCTACCAGCCCGTCGGACTTGTCCGGACGAAGGTATTTCCATCTGAGGACACCGTCGGGATCCCTGGTGAGATTGTCATCTTCAGGGTCGTGGAGATAGCTCTTGAAGCTTTTGGCGAAATAGCCGGGGAGGAAGATGTCGCGATCCTCCTCTCCCTTCGTCTTCTCCCACTCGAACTTCTCTTTCTTGATCTTCGCAATGGTCTTACGCAGCGCCAAAAGCTCTTGGCTATCGGCATCGCTGCCGGCAACGACCTCGGCATGGCCGTAGCGCTCATCAAGATTGTCGAGAACGCCTACGAAGCTTTCGGCGCGGTCATGGTCGAGAGCGAGCAGCTTCCCTACCTTCGTGCCGAGCAGCTCGTCGAAATGCGCCCCGTGCCGCGCGACGCGCACGGGATGGTAGATGTAGTAGACATCGCCTACACGCATCTCGCCGGTGAGATTGCTGAAAGCGATATGCTCGTTGTAGGTGAACTTGAACTTGTCGACGAACCAGTGCTCATCCTGGAAGGTGGAAAGGAGTATGTCATCGACTTTCTGCATCAGGGGATTGGACGAGCCCGTCCTGCTCTCGACCTCGCTTGATGCGTAGAGGATGTCGAAAAGGTCCTTTGCGGGCAGCGAGCCCCCTTTGTCAAGAGATCCCTTGATGAAGGGCAGGATGGCCAGCTGATCGGCGGGGATACGGCGCTCGAGGAAGGCCTTCTGGGACATCATCGGCCCCTCGCCGGGCGTGATGAGGCCGCTCTCCGGGGGCTCTACGACGCTGTCCCTACTGTCCTTTTCCTTCGAGAGCCTGAGCTGGTAGAGGTACCGGTAAGCAAGCATGGCCTTGAGATCGTCTGTCTCGAGCCGGAAGCCGTACTTGGCCATGTCCAGGATGAAGTGCATGCCGCGGGCGAACTCCTGAGCGACGAAGCCCGTGATGGTAGGATGATTGATGTACCAGTCCAGACGCTCTCTGCCTGTCGTTGAAGAGGGTATACTGATGGTCCGCGGTTTCGGATTGTCCCAATTCAGGGCCTTCTTTATGATTGGGTTGTTCTCCTCCAGGGCCATTTCAAGCTTCTTCCGCAGGTCGTCGTCCCCAGGGTTCTCCGGTTTCTTCTTTTTCCCTTTCGAGAGGCTAAAGTACCCAGAAGACCCTTCCTCTTCCTGACTGCCCATTTGCGTTCCCGGCATCCTGCCTTCGTTCCTTTCGGAGAACAACCTCTCCTATTTAAATGTTACCACCGCGGAGAGACATATATTTGCAGCATCGCGGCATGCGCCTAGACCGACGCCTGCAGAAGGGAGGAGGAACCATCACCATCTCTCACCAGCGTATCGGCCCGGCGGCCGCATGCCGCGTGTTCCCCCAAGGGCGTAGAGTAGCGGCTGGCGTTAAATATCTTCTGTTCTTCGGTTCCAGCCCGACGCTGCAGGAAACAGACGTTGCGGGAAAAAAGAGAAAAGTATATAAATCAATTAGTCCAATATCTTAAAAAGTATATTGATTTAGTTATCTCTGGGAAGAGACCATGGCAGGCGTCGACTCAGCACTGCTCAAGCAGTACGGATTCAAGGAAGAGAACAGGATAGAGGGCTCGAAATTCTACCGCAAGAGCGGCTATCCCAATCCCCTCCACAGCTACAAGGTGATTCTGGAATCGGCCGATACGCCGATCGAGCAGTGGTACTACTGGGTGGTGGACTACCTGCGCTACGATTACGCGCTGCTCGATATCGACAAGATCACGGACCTCTTCACCGCGGCAGAGAACTCGGCGTTCTTCGGCGTGTCGCAGCAGCGCCTTGGCATCCAGCAGGACAAGGTCTCCCAGTACCTGGCCACCATCGGCAAGATGGTCAAGGAACTCTTCCAGCTGGTCAGGGAGCTGCGCATCATCGACGAGCGCCTGCGTTTCTACTACGACAGCAACTCCCGCTCAAGGAGCGCGCAGTCGGCAGAGATCTCCCTCAAGGGCATCTGGATCGACATGGTCGAGCAGGGGAGCAAGAACCCCGCATCCGTCTACG